>NZ_CDWWXA010000050.1:0-31603 GCF_977971845.1 Frankia sp. CeCAU1
CATGTTGGGCGTTGGGCTTCGTGCGGACGATTTCGTGGCGGTTCGTCGGCACGGTGGCCGGGCTGGCACAGCCGATCCGAGCCCTCAGTCGGAGCATCGCTCGGCCCCGGTCCGCCAGCGCCCTGTCCGACCCGGGCGCGGACGAGTGCAGCGGCTGGGCCAGCACGCAGCCGACGAGGCCCTCGGCGGTGCTGGTCAGGCCGCAGGCCGGGACGGTGCCGATGGATCAGCCACCTGCCTCAGCCCGCCGTCGAAGCACGGACTGAGGCAGGAAGACCGCGCCCGAGACGCCGACCGGTGCGGTGAGCGTCGCGAGCACGAGCCCGGCTACGAACCCGAGGAAGATCGCTCACGCCGGTCGGGTCTTCCCGTCTCGCGTACCTGAACCAGCGCGGCGCCGTACCGGAGTGGCCAGCTATCGCGGCCATTGGCCATCTACTGGCCAGTCGCGACCGTGAGTGGCCATCTATCTGCGATCCCTACAACCGTCATACGCGTACCCGACCACCCCCCAACGGGCCACCATCGGCGTACCCGCTAGTTGGGTACGTCTGAGGCGGCGCATCGGTGCAGCTCAGCGGGCATCTGGCACGTACCCAAGTAGGCCAAGAGTAGGCCAAGAGTAGGCCAAGAGTAGGCCAAGAGTAGGCCAAGAGTAGGCCAAGAGTAGGCCAAGAGTAGGCCAAGAGTAGGCCAAGACTCATGCCGTTGCTGGCAGCCTATCTAATTATGGTCACGAGCGGGAGTGGTCGACGGAATGCACGCGCTTGGCAGAATCGGATAGTGCGGTTAGCGTTTATTTGCCGAATTCCCTCGCCTGTTCTGTGAGGTGCCGTGGTCGATCCGTCCCGCCTCCACCGACTCGCACGACGAGCCAGCGCAGACCGGGGACGGGCCGCCGCAGACCGGCCCGGCGGACACGGGCGGAAACGGCCCCACGGCGGTGCCCGACGCCGGCGGACCGACGTCCCGCACCACGAGACCGGCGTAACTGGCTGAACGCCTGAGGGAGGCCAAGCCCGTACCCGGCTGGCGACCGGGGGCACGCCCTCCGACGTCAACAGAAAGCTGACGGATGCGGGTGTCGGCTACCGCCGGTCCCGGCACCCGCACGACCGGCCGGCGGAAAGACGCCGGCCGATCACCCGTCAGCCCTTTCTATCGAACTATTCCACCCGGCTGGCGGCCCCAGTCCCGTTGGCCCCGGTCCCGTTGTAGCTGGTCCCAGCCCTGACGACCATGGTCCCGGCGCCACTGGTCCTGGCTACCGCCGCTCTGGCGGCTGTCGTCGTAGCGTCGCTCGTCCTCGCGGCCCTGGTCCTGCCGCCCGATATCCCGACCGCCCTTGTTCCAGTTGTTCCAGTTGTTCCGCTTCCAGTCGTCCGTGGCGTGCCAATGGTTGACACTCCGCACGGGAACGCGGTCGTCGGCCCAGGCGCTTGAAGCCGCCGGTCCCACCGTCACACAGACTGCCGACACGGCGGACAGGGAGGCGACCACCGCTTTCCTCTTCAGGGATCTTGTCATGATTCTCCCGTCATCAAAAATATCGATCGACTACTTGCGATGGGAAGACTAGCCGTGCGCACCGGCGCCTGGCTGGATTGCGCCCGGCGTGTTCGCGCCAGAGATGGCCGGAAGCGTTTGGCGGCAGATCACATGTGATTCTCGTGTGTTTTTCATGAAGCCTTTCTGTGATTCTTAGAAAACCCTGAAGATGGGAGCCAGAATTCGATGGACAAAGTACATTAACGCCACATCCCGCGAATCGTTGTCGAGACCCGGATTAGTCTGGCGAACGGCGACGATTACGACGTACCTCCGCCGACGATCGTTGTCACGATCGGCGGAAGCAGCCCGGCGCCGACCGACGCCAGCGCTTGGCCGACCGACGGGGGGTGCCGGCAGCGCCGGCCGCGATGGCCCGCATGGGCATGAACGCGGTGGTCAGCGTCTATGGCGACCGCAGTCGGAAACCATGATCCGAATCATGCGGATCGGGCCACGCTCCCCGCGAGGCTACCGGGCGCGAGGGCGCGTAGGATTCACCCTGTGTCGAGGACACATGCCACGGTCGAGACGCCGGCCAGCCAGATGATGATGCACATGCCGTCCGGCCTCTTCCGCGCGTCTTGACAGACTGACCGATGAGGCCCTGACGGAGCCTCGTCGGTGAGGCTGCTACCGGGGCGGAAGGACTCACACCAGATGGGCCGCTACTTCGTGACGACGGCGATTCCGTACGTCAACGGCAAGCCGCACGTAGGTCACGCTCTCGAACTGATCGAGACCGATGCGTACGCACGTCATCTTCGTCAGCGCGGCCACGAGGTCCGGTTCCAGACCGGCACCGACGACAACGCCCTGAAGAACGTCCAGGCGGCCGAGGCCGAGGGGATTACACCCGCCGAGTACGTCGAGCGGGTCGCCACCGGGTTCGTGGGCCTTCGCGGTCCGTTGGGCCTCTCGTTCGACGATTTCATCAAGACGAGCACGGACCCCCGTCATCGGCCGGGAGTCGAGAAGCTGTGGTCGGCCTGCGCCGACCGCGGGGACTTCTACCGCAAGACCTACGCCGGTCTGTATTGCGTGGGATGCGAGCTGTTCTACCAGCCCGACGAGCTGGTGGACGGCCGCTGTCCGGAACACGGGACCGTTCCCGACCTGGTGGAGGAGAGCAACTGGTTCTTCCGGTTGAGCCGCTATCAGGACCAGCTCCACGCGCTCATCTCCACCGACCGGCTGCGCATCGAGCCCGCCGCCCGCAAGCGGGAGGTGCTGTCCTTCATCGAGGCCGGTCTGGAGGACTTCAGCGCGTCGCGGAGCATGAGCCGGGCCCGCGGCTGGGGTATCCCGGTCCCCGGCGACCCCGAGCAGGTCATCTACGTGTGGTTCGACGCGCTCGGGAACTACATCACCGCCCCCGGGTACGGCAACGACGACGACAGCTTCCAGTACTGGTGGAACGACGCCGACAGGCGAGTGCACGTCATCGGCAAGGGCATCATCCGCTTTCACGCCGTCTACTGGCCGGCGATGCTGCTCTCGGCCGGGGTGCGCCTGCCCGACACCATCTTCGTGCACGAGTATCTCACCGCCGACGGCATGAAGATCAGCAAGTCGGCTGGCAACGCCGAGGATCCCGCCGACATCGTCGCAGCCTTCAACACCGACGCGCTGCGGTGGTGGATGCTGCGCGACGTCGCCCGAGCCGGCGACACCGACTACACGACCGAACGGCTCGTGACCCGCGCGAACGAGGACCTCGCCAACAACATCGGCAACCTGGTCAACCGGACCGTGTCGATGGTGAAGCGGTACCGGGACGGGCTCATTCCCCCGCTCGCCCCCGACAATCCCGCGGCCGCCAAGCTGCGGGCAGCGCGCGACGAGACCCCCCGGACGATCGACGACGCCTTCGCCGCCTTCGACTTCCGCCGGGCGGCCGAGGTCATCACGAGGATCGGCGACGAGGGTAACCGCTATGTGGAGGCCGCCCGGCCCTGGGAGCTCGCGAAGGCGGAGCGCAAGGAGGGAGCGTCGCGCGACGCCCTCGACGCAGTCCTCGCCGAACTGGTCGCCACGTGCCGGGAGCTGGCGGAGCACCTCGCGCCCTTCCTGCCCGACTCGGCACCGCGCATCGCCGCGCAGTGCGGCGACGGCGGGTCGCGGGTCGCGGGTCCCAGCCCGGTGTTCCCGCGCCTGGAGGCCCCGCCGGCCGAACCGGCCACGACCTGACCGACGCCGCGGACCCGCTCCGGCCGGACCCGCTCAGGCCGGCCGCAGTGCGGTGAAACGCCGCAGCCGCAGACTGTTCGTGACGACGAAGACGGAGCTGAACGCCATCGCCACCCCCGCGATCATTGGGTTGAGCAGACCGGTCGCGGCAAGCGGTAGCCCGGCCACGTTGTAGGCGAACGCCCAGAACAGATTGCCCTTGATCGTGCGCAGGGTGGCGCGCGACAGTCGGATGGCATCCGCCACCAGGCGGGGATCCGCGTTGACGAGCGTCAGATCCGACGCCTCGATCGCCGCGTCGGTGCCGCCGCCCATCGCCAGGCCCAGATCGGCCTGGGCGAGCGCGGCGGCGTCGTTCACCCCGTCGCCCACCATGGCCACGACCCGGCCCTGCGCCTGCAAGCGACGGACCGCAGCGACCTTCTCCTCGGGCAGGACCTCGGCGATGACGTCCTCGGCCGCGATGCCGACCTCGGCGGCGACGGACCGGGCGACCGCCTCGGCGTCCCCGGTCAGCAGGACCGGGTGCAGCCCGAGCCGACGCAGATCGGCGACGGCCGCGGCCGCGGTGGGCTTCACCGTGTCGGCGACACTGATCAGTCCACGGGGACGGCCGTCCCAGCCGACCACGACGGCGGTATGCCCGGCGGCCCGTTCCCGGTCCAGCTCGGCGGCGAGCGCGTCCGGGAGTTCCGCGAACACCTGGGGCCGCCCGACGAGCACCGCATGCCCCTCGACGGTGCCGCGCACGCCGAGGCCCGCGGTGTTCGCGAAGTCCGCGACCGGCGGCAGCACACCGACGGCCACCGCGTGCTCCCTGGCCGCACCGACGGCCACCGCGTGCTCCCTGGCCGCACCGACGGCCACCGCGTGCTCCCTGGCCGCACCGACGGCCACCGCGTGCTCCCTGGCCGCACCGACGGCCACCGCGTGCTCCCTGGCCGCGTCGGCGATCGCCCGGGCGATGGGGTGCTCGCTCGCGTCCTCCACCGCCGCGGCGAGCCGGAGCACCTCGGCGGCGTCCTCCCCGGGAGCCGGCAGCACCGCGACAACCTGCATCCGCCCGCTGGTCACCGTGCCGGTCTTGTCGAGTAGGACGGTCTGGACCCGCCGCGTCGACTCCAGCACCTCCGGGCCGCGGATGAGGATGCCCACCTGCGCACCGCGTCCCGTCCCGACCAGCAGCGCCGTCGGCGTGGCCAGGCCCAGCGCGCAGGGGCAGGCGATGATCAACACGGCGACGGCCGCGGTGAAGGCATCGGTCGCCGGCTGCCCGAGAGCCAGCCAGACCCCGAGGGTGACGAGTGCGAAAATGATCACCACCGGAACGAACACCGCCGAGACCCGGTCGGCGAGGCGCTGGACGCGGGCCTTGCCACTCTGGGCCTCCGTCACGAGCCGGGCGATGCGCGCCAGCTGCGTGTCGGCACCGACCCGGGTGGCCCGGACCACGAGCCGCCCGCCGACGTTCACCGTCGCCCCGACAACCGCGTCACCCGGGCCGGCCTCAACGGGCACCGACTCGCCGGTGACCATGCTCGCGTCCACCGCCGACAGCCCATCGAGCACGACGCCGTCGGTGGCGATCTTCTCGCCCGGACGGACGACGAACTCGTCCCCGATCCGCAGCGCCTCGACCGGGATCCGCTCCTCGACCCGGCGCGGGCCAGTCCCCCGCGCGCCGTCCGCCGGCCGGACGCGCAGCACGGTGACGTCCTTCGCCCCGAGGTGGAGCAGCGCCCGCAGGGCCGCGCCGGAACGCCGGCGGGCACGTGACTCCAGGAATCGGCCGGCGAGCAGGAACACCGTCACCCCGGCGGCGACCTCCAGGTAGAGGGCCGTGCCCGCGCCGCCGTGGGCACTCCCGCCGGTGCCGTGACCACTCCCCGAGTGGACGATCTCGCCGGCCGAGGCTTCCGGGCCCGGGAATCCGCCGGTGAACGAGAACGAGTGCCGCATCCCCGGCTCGCCCGCTCCGCCCAGGAACAGGGCGTACAGCGACCAGACGAAGGCGGCCAGCGTTCCGAGGGAGACCAGGGTGTCCATCGTCGCGACACCGTGCCGGGCGCCCCGGGCCGCGGCCCGATGGAACGGCCAGCCTCCCCAGAGCACGACCGGCGTCGCCAGGGCCAGCGAGACCCACTGCCAGTAGTCGAACTGCCAGGCGGGCACCATGGCCAGTACGATCACCGGCATGGCGAGCGCCGCCGAGACCGCCAGCCGGACACGCAGCGCCCGCAGCGCCGCGCCGGGTGCGTCGTCCTGCGTGCCGCCGCCGTCCTGCGCGCCGCCGTCCTTGGCATCCGCCGCACCCGCCACCTGCTCGGCCTCGGTGCCGGCTACGGCCTCGGTGCCAGCCGCCGTCTCGGCCCCGGTGCCAGCCGCGCGTCCGGCGGCCGGGGCCGCAGAGTAGCCCGCGGCCTGGACCACGCGGATCAGATCGTCGAGACGGACCGCGGGGGCCCCGGTGTCCGCGAGGGTCACGGTGGCCTTCTCGGTGGCGTAGTTCACCGAAGCGGTGACGCCGTCCAGCTTGTTGAGTTTGCGTTCCACCCGCGCGGCACACGATGAGCAGGTCATCCCGCCGATCGCGAGCTCGATCCGCGCGGGGTGACCCCTTCCGACGTCGAGAGTGGTCATCAGCTCTCCCCTTACGGCGGATTCCTGACGGCGGACCGGAAGGTACCGCCGGTCACGGGCGGTGGGAGCGGACACACCCGCCGACCACCGGCACCGTTGGCACCACCGAAGCGCTACGCCCGCCCGACAAGCTCGTATCCGGCCTCCGCAACGGCCTCCCGGACGGCGCTGTCCTCGACGACGCCATCGCTGACGAGGGTGACCCGACCCTCGGCCAGGTCCACGGCGACGTCCGACACGGTCGGCAGCCGCGCGAGCTCCTCGGTCACGGATCGGACGCAGTGCTGGCAGGTCATCCCGGCCACCGTGTAGGTGGTCGTGTAGGCGGTTGTCGTCATGGCCGTTCCCGTCTCCTCGTCTCCGCTTGTAAGCCGCTTGTAAGCCGCCCCGGTCCCGATGGATCTGCCCGACCCACCGGCGCCCGTCCCACCTCCCGAACATACCCTCCCCCCGTATGGTGTACCAGTACCCGGTGGGGGTATCTTCCGAACCAATGGCCGATCATCACGGGGGAGATCCCACCCACGCCGACACGGGAAGGCCGCGACGCACAGCCCCACCTTGGCCAACCCGCCGGCCCACTTCGGGCAACATGCCGAACACTTTCCGCGCATGTCGAGCTTCCGGCACCATCGTGGAGAGCAGGCGCGCGGGACTGTGACCGGATGGGCCGCCAGCTGGGCGACGGGAGCGCATCACATCAGCGCATCGCAGTACGGCCGGGTGGTCCAGAGTCCATCAGATCCTGCGCGGACGGACGACCGGCACATCAGCCGGGCATCCACGACCCGGCACGTCGGGGCGCCGTCCCGCGGTGGTCACCCACCGGTCCGGCGCGGCCCGCTCCGTTGAGCGCGGCCTCCCGCCCGGATGCCTGTCCAGAAACCTGCCGGCGGACAGGAATCGTCACCGAGGGGGACGGTCAGCGGGCGGCGGCCAGGCGGCGGGCAACCTCGGTGGCCCAGTAGGTCAGGATGATGTCCGCCCCGGCCCGGGAGATCGCGGTCAGCGTCTCGTCGATCGCCCGGTCCCGGTCGATCCACCCGGCCGCCGCGGCGGCCTCCACCATCGCGTACTCGCCCGACACCTGGTAGGCCGCCACCGGTACGTCCACCGTGTCGGCCACCGCCCGCAGCACGTCCAGGTAGGCCAGCGCCGGTTTCACCATCACCGCGTCCGCGCCCTCGGCGAGGTCGAGCGCGGCCTCGCGCCGGGCCTCCTCGGCCGAGCGAGCCGGATCCTGCTGGTAACCGGTCCGGTCCCCGAACTGCGGGGCGCACTCGGCGGCCTCGCGAAACGGCCCGTAGAACGCCGAAGCATACTTCGCCGAGTAGGCGATGATCGGCAGGTCGACGAAGCCCTCCGCGTCCAGCGCGGCCCGGATCGCGCCGACCTGGCCGTCCATCATCCCGCTCGGCGCGACGACCTCGGCACCCGCACGGGCCTGCGCTACGGCGATCGCGCCGTAGCGCGCCAGGGTGGCGTCGTTGTCGACCTCCCCGGAGTCGGTGAGCAGACCGCAGTGCCCGTGGTCGGTGTACTCGTCCAGGCACAGGTCCGTCATCAGGACAACGTCGCCACCGACCTCGGAGGCAAGATCGGCGAGCGCGAGCTGGACGATGCCGTCCGGGTCGTCGGCGGCCGAGCCCCAGGCGTCCTTCTCCGCGGGCACACCAAACAGGATGAGCCCGCCCACGCCGGCCTCGACGGCCTCGACGGCCGCCCCCCGCAGCGAGGAGCGGGTGTGCTGGACGACACCAGGCATCGAGGCCAGCGGAACGGGATCGGCCACGCCCTCCTTGACGAACATCGGCAGCACCAGGTCGGACGGGTGTAACCGCACGTTCGAGACCAGCCGGCGCAGCGCGGACGAGCGGCGCAGCCGGCGGGGACGTGCCGTCGGATAGCCGGCCTCGGCCCCGTTCCCCCGGGCCTGCGCCCTCACCGCCGCGAGCCTCGCCGTGGCTTCGGCAACCGCGCAGCGAGCGGCCCGATCTTCCCGAGCTCCTCCCGGTGTTCGGCAGCGAACTCCGCCAGCGCCCCGACAAGGGCGGGGATGGACGCCTCCGGAGCCTGCACGTCGACGCGCAGCCCGAGCTCCTGGGCAGTGGCGGCCGTCGCCGGACCGATCACGGCGATCACCGTCGTCTCGTGGGGCTTGCCGGCGATGCCGACCAGGTTGCGCACGGTCGAGGATGAGGTGAAGACGACCGCGTCGACCCGGCCGCCCTTCAGCGCCTCCCGGATGGATGCGGGCGGCGGAGCGGCACGCACGGTGCGGTAGGCCGTCACGTCATCGACCTGCCAGCCGCGTTCCTTCAGGCCGGCAACCAGGGTCTCGGTGGCGATGTCGGCGCGCGGCAGCAGCACCCGGTCGAGCAGGTCGAGGGTGTCGTCGAAGTCCGGCCAGTCCGCCAGCAGCCCCTCGCTGGACTGCTGCCCGGACGGGACGAGATCGGGCCGGATACCGAAGGTGCGCAGCGCGTCGGCCGTCGCCTCGCCGATCGCCGCAACCTTGACCCCCGCGAACGCGCGGGCGTCGAGGCTGCGTTCCTCGACCTTCTCCTGCACCGCCTTGACCGCGTTGACCGAAGTGAAGGCCACCCACTGGTAGCGCCCAGAGACCAGACCGGTGATCGCGCGCTCCATCGGGGCGGCGGTCCGCGGGGGCTCGACGGCGATCGTCGGCACCTCCAGCGGGCTTGCGCCGTGCGAACGCAGCAGGTCGGACAGGATCGCCGCCTGTTCCTTGGTCCGCGGGACCAGCACCGTCCAACCGAACAGCGCCCGGGTCTCCCACCAGGAGAGCTTGCCGCGGGTCGCGACCACCGGGCCGATGGACAGCACGACCTGGGTGATCGGGGTGGGGGCCGCGGTCAACAGCGGTGCCGTGTCCGCCTCGACCCGGTCGAGCGTCGAGGTGACGGTGCGCTGGTCGGTGGTGGTGCCGTCCACGGTCACCGCGATCGGGGTGTCACCGGGCCGCCCGTGCTCGACGAGCGCCGCCGCGACCTTGCCGACCTCCGTCGGTGCCGCCGTGACCACGAGGGTGCCCGGGGTCTGGGCGAGGGCACCCCAGTCCAGGTCACCGGGGGAGGAGATCGGCGCACCGAACCCGCCGAAGCCGCCCGGGGCACCGAGGCCCAGCGGCGAGCCGAACCCGCCGGTTCCCAGGCCACCGCCGAGCCCGCCCCCGAGACCGGCGATCGGCCGTCCGCCCAACCGCGAGGCCCCGAACGGAGGACCGGTGAGCGGACCCACCGGCTCGCTCCCGCCGAACGGCGAGGACGCCGGCACGGTGCCCGACGACGAGAAGACCCCGGAGGTGCTGGCGAAGGTGACCGGCGCGCCCGGGGCGACCCCGGCGTAGGTCGCGACCGCGGCGCCGGTGAGGATGCCGGGCACCACCCGATAGGGGATCTTGGCCTTCGCGAGCGCCTGGGCGTCCGCGGCGCCGATGCGGGTCAGCCACGGATCGGAGGCGTAGAGCCGGACCACCTTGTCACCGGCACGGGCCCTGCTCACCACCGCGGCGGTCGCCGCCTCCGCGTCACGGACCGGCTTCGGCGCCTCGAGGTCGCCGATGCGCAGCACTTCGGCGGTGAGGTTCTCCACCGCCGCCGGCGCCACCTCGGGATCGGCCACCACCAGGTCGGCGGCGGCCAGGGTCTCGACCGCGAGGACGGTGAGCAGTCCGGGGTCACGCGGTCCGGCACCCACCAGGGCGACCGGGGAGACGGGCTTCTTCGTTCGTCGGGTGGCCATGCTCAGCGGGTTCCCATCAGCGAGTGTGCTCCGGCGGACAGCATGTCGTCCGCGAGGCGCTGCCCAAGCGCCTCCGGGTCGACGGCGGATCCGGTGACGTCACGCCGGAGGACATCGCTTCCGTCCGGCGCGGCGACGACCGCCCGCAGGCACAGACGACCCGCGGGAGGCGCACCGCCGGCCTCCGCCGCGGCTCCTCCGGCCGGCTCCGGAAGAAGCTCGGCCAAGGCGCCGACCGGGGCAGTACAACCAGCTTCGATGCCGGCGAGGAACGCGCGTTCCGCTCTGACCGCGACGGACGACGATGCGTCATCGAGCACAAACCGTAGCAGCTCGGCGAGGCCCGTATCGACGGGCCGGCCGCCATCTGACCACGTTTCGCCGCCGGTTTGTCCCACAGCGGGACCTGAACCCGGCCCGGCGGGCACCAGAGCGCGCGCCGGACCGGCCACGACGAGCCCGGCACCGCCCGTGCACTCGATCGCCAGGGCTCCCTGGCCGGGCGCGGGCAGCATCACCGTGGGTTCGAGGATCTCGGCGACGGCATCGAGCCGGTCGAGCCGCGCCAGCCCGGCATGCGCGAGGACGACCGCGTCCACCTCACCGTCGATGGCCTTCTTCAACCGGGTGTCGACATTGCCGCGGATCGTGACGACCTCCAGCCCGAGGCCGAGAGCACGCAGCTGCGCGGCGCGACGTGGGGATCCAGTCGCGATCCGGGCGCCGGCCCTGAGCTCGGCCAGGCGCCGCCCGCTCGGGGCGACCAGCACGTCCCGGGGGTCCGCCCGCGGCGGGACCGCGGCGAGCACCAGACCGGGTGGGGTGGCCGTCGGAAGGTCCTTCAACGAGTGGACCGCCAGGTCGATCTCGCCGGACAGCAGGGCGTCGCGCAGCGCGCTGACGAAGACGCCGGTCCCGCCGATCTGGCTGATCTCCCCGGACGAGCGGTCCCCCGCCGTGACGATCGGCACCAGCTCGACGGCGCAGCCCACCCGCGCCCGCAAAGTGGCAGCGACCGTCCCGGACTGGGCCAGCGCCAGCGCCGAGCGCCGTGTTCCCAGCCGCAGCCGGCGGCCGGCGAAACGGGCCAGCAGGTCGGCGCCGGTACCCGTGGCGCCGATGCTCGTCGGGTCGGTACTCGTCGGGTCGATCCCCGTCACGAACGCTCCAGCAGATCAAGGTCAGGCACGGACACCACGGCGGGCACCTCACGCGGCAGATCGAACAGTTCCCGCAGGGCCTCGGCGTAGGCGTCCCCACCGGGCGCCCCGGCCAGCTCCTGTACCCGCACGGTCGGGGCGTGCAGCAGCTTGTCGACGACGCGCCGGACCGAGCCCTCCACCAGGCTCCACTCCCGATCGTCGAGGTCGGGTAGGCGGGTGTGCAACCGGGCGAGCTCGCTACGCACCACGGCGGCGGCGTGGGCCCGCAGCGCGACGACGGTCGGCGCCACCCGGCCCGCCCGCCGGCGGTCGAGGAAGCTCGCGACCTCGGCGGCGACCAGCGCGCGGACCGCCTCCACGTCGTGCGTCACCTGGGCGCCGTCCAGCGCGATGCGCAGTGCGTCCAGGTCGATCAGACTCACCCCGGGCAGCTCGCGCACCCCCGGGTCGATATCGTGCGGCAGGGCCAGATCGAGGAAGACCAGCGGGCGCCCTGCCCGGCCGGGCAGGGCCGCGGCAACCAGCTCGTGCTCGACAACGAGACCGCTCGCGCCGGTCGAGGAGATCACCAGGTCCGCCATGGTGATCTCGTGGGCCAGGTCAGTGAGACCGACGACCCGGGCCTCGTGGGCCTCGGCGACGCGGGCCGCCCGGGCGGCGGTCCTGTTCGCGATCACGACCTCTCCGGCGCCGGCTCGCCGGACGGTCTGCGCGGCCAGCGATCCCACCGCGCCGGCACCGATGAGCAGCACCCGGGCCCCGGCCAACCGCGGGGGTTCGGGCGTCACGGCGTGCCGCAGCCCCTCGGCTGCGGCTCCTCCCCCGTCCAGCGCCCGCCCGCCCGGCGGCGCCACCGGCACGGCCGGAACCTCGCTGTGGAGGTCCAGGCCGGAAGCGGCCAGCCGGACACCCACCGAGACAATGGAGGCGCCGGCGGCATCGATGGACGTCTCGGAGTGGGCCCGCTTGCCGACCCGCAGCGCGGCCTGGAACAGGCCGGACAGCGCGCTGCCCGCCACCCCGGCGGCCTGACCGGCCCGGAAGGCCGTGCGTACCTGACCGAGGATCTGGCTCTCCCCGACGAGCATGGAGTCCAAGCCGCACACCACCGAGAACAGGTGCCCGATGGCCCGCGCCTCGTGGTGGACGTACAGGTGGCCGGCAAGATCACCGAGGTCGATCCCACAGATCCGGCTGAGCTGGTCGGAGATGTCGGCGACCCCGCCGTGGAAGGTCTCGACCTCGGCATAGATCTCGATGCGGTTGCACGTCGAGAGCACCACAGCCTCGCTGACGTGGGTGCCCTCGGCCAGATCGTGCAGGACCTTCGGGATGTCCTCGGCCGAGACCGAGGTGCGTTCGAGCAACGACGTGGGCGCGGTCTGGTGGTTGAGCCCGACCACCAGGAGGCTCACGACGCCTCACCTCCGGCCATCAGCGCTCCCGCGGCCGGCAGCGTCCCGCGCGCCGGCGATCCAGGCTCCGCGGTGTGCTCCAGGCGCACCGCACCCGGTTCCCCCTCCCGATCATCCCGGGTCGGCCGATCGTCCCGAGCCATCCCGGCCGGACGAGCTGCCCCCGCCGGACGAGTCATGCCTACTTGCCGAGTCACCCGCACGACCTCATCCGTATCGGTCTCCAGCCTGCCCGCGGAGGGCTCCGTCCCGTCCGCGCTCGTCACCCCGTCCAGGCCCGCCGCCCCGAGCGCGGCGAGGACCTCGTCGCCGCCTGGCAGCGCCTCGCGTGCCGAGGGCGCCCGCCGCGCCGGGCGCGCCCGGCGCGGCGGCACGGCGTCACGCCCGGAGCCGGCGCCCGGTGTGGATCTCGCGCCCCGTCTCGGTGATGTGTCCCGTGCCGGCGACGGACGTTTACGTGCTTCATGGAACGAGAGGATCTGCAGTTCCACGGCAAGGTCGACTTTACGCACGTCCACACCGTCGGGTACCGAAAGCACCGTGGGGGCGAAGTTGAGGATGCTGGTGACCCCGGCAGCGACCAGACGATCACACACCCCCTGCGCCGCGGCGGCCGGCGTGCAGATCATCCCGATCGTGACCTGACCCTGGACGATCACCTGTTCGAGATCGCCGACGGGACTGACGACAACCTCACCGACCCGCTCGCCGACTCGCTCGGGATCCGCGTCGACCAGGGCCACGATCCGAAAGCCCCTGGCATAAAAGCCGCCGTAACCCGCCAGGGCGTGGCCGAGGTTGCCGACTCCCACCAGCACAACCGCTCTGTCCTCGGTGAGGCCCAGTTTCGCGGCGATGCAGTCGAGCAGGACATCCACCTCGTAGCCGACGCCCCGCGTGCCGTAGGAACCGAGATGGGACAGATCCTTGCGAACCTTGGCCGGAGTGACTCCGGCGGCGGCCGCGAGCGTGTCCGAAGACACAGTATAAACCCCGCTTTCCGCCAATGTCGTCAGCACCCGGAGGTAGAGCGGAAGCCGCGCGACCGTCGCCTCCGGAACGTCGGAGGAACGCCTGGAAGCCGTGTCACTACGTGTACGTCGCCGGATCACCGCCGGGCGACGCCGTGGCTGACTCATCCGCGGCTCCGATCTCTAGGCGCGCGGTTACGCCCGGAGCTATGGGCCCGAATCCGTGGCCCCGCCGACACCCAGCGTGCGGTAGCCCCGGCGTGCGGTAGTCGGCGCCACAAGTCGGCTGTCCTCGGGCAGTGTACGACTTCGTGAAGGGATTCACGAAGTGCCGAGGAGAGCCGGCCCCCTGATCAGCGACCACCCTTGGCAGGGCGCAGCGCCCACCGGCCGCCGGCGAGCGCCCGCCGCAGCCGGTCCTCCTCCACCCGCCAGTAACCGTGTTCCCGGCCGTCGAGCAGGATGACCGGTACCCGGTCGCCGTAGGCGTCGGCAAGCTGGGGATCGCCGTCGACATCGGCCTCCCGCCACCCGACCTGCTCCTGCTCGGCGACCCGGACGACCGCCGCCCGCGCGGTGTCGCACAGATGACATCCCGTCCGGGTGAGTAGTGTGATACGCACACCGTTGCGGCCGGAATCCGCCTGTTCCAACCCGTCGTCCATTCCACGATGGTAGGCGCGATCCCCGTCGCCGCCGAGTGGCTTTCCGAACCGCTCGGTGGGACCGAGACCCGTTCAGGGGCCCGGCCCCGGCGTGCGGTCCGGTCCGGACCTCGCCGGAAGACGCCCCCGCCTGCGCCCGGACGATCTCCTACTTCCCGCACTCCCTCCTGCGGCTACACTCAGCTACTAACGGAACCATGTGCGCCGGGCTTTCCGGCCCACCTTGCCGCGACCGCATCCTCCGGAGCCCGGGCTGTGACCGAATGCACGCTCGCCGACCTCGCCGACCTCGCCGCCGGTCTCGTCGCCCCGCGCTGCGGCCCCCTCCGCAGGCAGGACGCGATGTCCCCGGTGGGCGCCAGGGAGGACCGCGAGCGAGTCGGAGACCCTCAGGGCGATCCGGCCGACGACGACCGGACGGCGCTCGTCGCCCGGGCCCGGCGAGGTGACGTCAACGCCTTCGGGCTGCTCTACGACCGGTACGCCAACCTCGTGTTCCGGTACGCGCTGTACCGGCTGGGCGGGGATCCGGTGGCCGCCGAGGACATCGTCAGCGAGACCTTCCTGCGTGCCTTCCGCTCCATCGGCACGTTCCGGTGGCAGGGGCGGGACATCGGTGCCTGGTTCATCACCATCGCCCGCAACCTGCTGGTCGATCAGGCCCGCTCGGCGCGGTGCCGGTTCGAGATCCCGACGGCGGACATCCTCGCCGCGGCCGAGCACCGAGCCACGGCGCTGACGGTACCGAGCCCCGAAGAGTCAATCCTGGCCGTGCTGACCCGCCGCGAACTGCTCGACGCCGTCCGCGAACTGCGCCCGGACCAGCAGGAGTGCGTCGCGCTCCGGTTCCTCGAAGGGCTGTCGGTCCGCGAGACCGCGCTGGCCATGGGCCGTAACGAGGGGGCGGTCAAATCCTTGCAGTTCAGAGCAATTCGGACACTTGCCCGCGCCCTTCCCGCAGCAGGCACGGCCTGACCTCCGGGCCCCTCGCCGTGAGCGATATCCCAGATCACGTCGCAACCCCGGCCCGGTCGTTGTTCCACCGGCACTTTCCCGCCGTCACGTTCGAGCGGCGGCCGCCGCGAAGTCGTGCCGCACCGTACTCTGACGGCGTGCCGGCGAACCATGGCGTGGATCGCGGCGCGCGGAGGTGGCGACAAGGGGTGGGTGGCGGCCCCGGTCACTTCCCGAGCCGAGCCCTTGCTCCGCCCCGGACAGCATGGAGTTGACGATGAGGGTGCGACGACGCAGGGACCTGGCCACGACGAGGCAGGCCGCCGAGGCCGCCGCGATCGCCGCCTTGAAGGTCGCGGCCGAGGAGGTTCCGCGGGCTCCGCTGGACGAGTCGGCGGCCGCGTTCTTCGACGTGGACAACACCATGATGGCGGGCGCCTCGATCTTCTACTTCGCCCGCGGCCTGGCCGCCCGGGACTTCTTCAACTCGCGTGACCTGATCCGGTTCGGCTGGCAGCACATCACCTACCGGCTGCGTGGGCTCGAGGACCCGAGCGGCATCCGGGATGCTCGGGAGACCGCGCTCGCCTTCGTCGCCGGGCGCACGGTGGCCGAGATCGTCCGTTACGGCGAGGAGATCTACGACGAACGGATGGCCGAGCAGATCTACTCGGGTACGCACGCGCTCGCCCAGCAGCACCTTGACGCGGGCCAGCGAGTGTGGCTGGTCACGGCCACCCCGGTCGAGCTCGCCTCGGTCATCGCCCGGCGGCTGAACCTCACCGGCGCCCTCGGCACGGTCAGTGAGGTCTCCGCCGAGGGCACCTATACCGGCCACCTGGTCGGCGGCCTGCTGCACGGCCAGGCGAAGGCCGAGGCCGTGCAGGCACTCGCCGAGCGGGAGGGCCTGGACCTGTCCCGGTGCTGGGCCTACTCGGACTCGATCAACGATCTGCCCATGCTCTCCCTGGTGGGCCACCCGGTCGCGATCAACCCGGATCCGGATCTGAAGACCGTGGCCCGGGAACGCGAATGGCCGATCAAGGACTTTCGCACGGCCCGTAAGGCAGCCAAGATCGGCATTCCGACGGCAGCCGGGGTGGGCGCGCTCGCCGGCGGGGTCGCCGCCGGCATGGCGTTGCGGCGCCGGGCCGCAGGCGTCTAGAGCACCTTCGGCGCCGGGAAAGAACCTAGAAGAACACCGAGCGGCGCTGCATCAGCAGGCTGTACAGCGTATGCTGGATGGTCTCCCGGATGCGATCGGTGAGCTCGAACACCAGCATCGGGTCGTCCGCCGCCTCAGCGGTGTACGTCTTCGTCGGGACCGACTCCCCAAACTCGATGATCCATTTGGACGGAAGCGGGATGAGCCCCAGCAGGCCGAGCCACGGGAAGGTCGGCGTAACCGGCAGGTAGGGCAGCCCGAACAGGCGAGCGAGCGACTTCGCGTTACCAATCATAGGATAGATTTCTTCGGCTCCGACGATCGTGCACGGAATGATCGGCGCACCCGTCCGCAACGCGGCCGAGACGAATCCACCGCGCCCGAACCGCTGCAACTTGTACCGCTCGCTGAACGGCTTGCCGACGCCCTTGAAGCCCTCCGGCCAGACCCCGACAAGGTGCCCGGTGTTCAGCAGGTTTTCCGCGTCAGCCTGACACGCCAGAGTGTTGCCGATCTTACGAGCCAGCGGGGCCAGGAACGGCACCGCGAACACCAGGTCGGCGGCGAGCATGCGCAGGTGGCGATGGGCCGGATGATGATCGAGGATGGCCACGGCCATCATCAGCGCGTCCATTGGCAGGGTGCCCGAGTGATTGGCCACCACCAGAGCGCCACCCGTGTCCGGGATGTTCTCCAGCCCCCGGGTCTCGACCCGGAAGTAGTCCCGGTAGATCGGCCGCAGCAGCGGAGCGACGACGTGTTCGGTGAGGTCCGGGTCAAACCCGTGCTCGTCGACGACGTAGTCGCCGGTGATGCGCCGCCGCAGGAAGGCCAGCGCTCCCGCGAGGGCCGTCTCCAGATCACCGGGTTCGGCCGTCGGCGGTGGCGCGCCGTCCGTCCTGGCAGCGCCGTCGGGCCCGGCAGCGCCGTCGGGCCCGGCAGCGCCGTCGGGCCCGGCAGCGGCGGTGGGATCCGTCGCCGGGTCGGACGGCCCACCCGCCGCCGACCGGCTTTCGGTCAGCGTCGCCTCGGCACCGTTGAGCGAGGAGCGAGGGGACGCGGCGGCTGGACCGGGGGAAACCTCGTCGGGGGAAATCCCGTCGAGAAAAGCCGGGTCATGCGAAGCCGAACCGGCTGCGGCGGATTTCCAAGGCATGATCTGCGCTTCACCCCGGGATTCGTCACCTTTTCTCACGTGTTCCGCCTCCCCCCTATCCGATCCCGCACCCGGCGGGCCGCAACCGCCCTCCATCACCCTGTTCCCACCAGCCGGCATCGGGCCAGCGAATCGAGCATCCTGTGCTCAGCTCGGGAGATCAGATCGTGGTCGATGGTGAACCGGAGCCCGCGCTGGCGGACGAAACTGTCGAAGGTCTCCATCGTCGAGTACCGGGGCCGGTAACCGAAGATCTCCTTCAGCCGGGTCGTGTCCACGGCCCGGCCGTGCGCGAGGAAGTCAAGCTGCTCAGCGGAGAAGTCGACGAGCCGCAGCCGCCGGGCGATCCCGCCCAACACCCCGATCGCGGGGAACGGCACCGGCGTGGACGGCCGACCCGCTCGGCGGATCGCCTGCGAAAGCAGGAGCACACCGTCCCCGGCCACGTTGAACGTCCCCGGGTGGGCGCGGCGGGTCGCGCGCATCAGCACGGCCAACGCGTCATCGGAGTGCAGCAGCTGGATGCGGGGGTCGAAGCCGAGGACCGTGGGAACCAGCGGAAGGTCCAGATAGCGCGCGAGCGGGCTGTCGATCTGCGGACCGAGGATGTTGGTGAACCGCAGCACGGTTACCGCGATGTCGGGACGTCGCCGGCTGAATCCACGCACGTAACCCTCGACCTCGACGGCGTCCTTGGCATAGCCACCGGCGGGCAGGGCGCGCGGCTCAGTGTCCTCTGTAAACAGCGCGGGGTCGCGAGCGGACGACCCGTAGATCGACGTCGTGGACTTCACGACCAGCTTGGTGACACTGGGCGCCTTCTGGCACGCGGCCAGCAGCTGCATCGTGCCGATGACGTTGATTTCCTTCATCGCGGCCCGTCCACCCGCACCGAGCGGCGTGGCGATCACGTTCAGGTGCAGCACCGTATCGATCTCCGTGGTGGAGATCACCTTTGCGATCAACGGATGCCGGATGTCCGCGCGCACGAACTGGGTCCGCCCGAGGTCGCTGGTGGGAGCAGTGGTATCGACCCCGACGACGGCCTCGACCCCCGGGTCAGCCGCGAGCGCCATCGCCACCTGCGCCCCCAACGGCCGCGCTACACCGGTCACCAACACACGGCGTGGTCTCATGGCAGTCTCCCGCAACGCCCGCATGGTCCAGCCCGGCACCCGGACCGGATGGCCGGGCGACCGGGCAGCCCGAACCAGGCCGACCGGAGCGCGCCACCGTTCCCCGGGACCGGGGGCCGCGATGTCCGGCCGAGAAAGGTTCACGCGGTCCGATCGTGGGCTCATCGTACGCCCGTCCCTCGACCGCTCATTGCACAGCGTAAGGCCAGCCGCGCACATCGAATACGGAAAGTAGGGGAAAAACAACCCGTCCGAGCCGGACGAGGATCGACGCCGGCCAGGCCCGGTGCCGCTGCCGACGTTGCCGGCCCAGCGGCGATGCCGACATCACCGCTGGGCCGGCAACGGAAAATCCAGGATGGAGCGTCCCGGTGACGGACTCCTCGGCAGCTGCGCCACGACGACCGCGTCCTGGCGCCGCAGCCGCAGCAGGTCGGCCGCTCGCCCACAGTTTACTGCGATCATCACCCGACGCAACGCGTCCTCACACAAGGTGACTCCACCGCGGGGCACATCGCCGTAGGTATGCGTGAACGTGAGCCGCATGACGCGGTTGCCGGCACGGACCTCGACCAGATCTCCCAACAGAATGCCGGCGGCCTCCAGCTCGGCCCGGGTCATGTTGAGCGAGAGGTTGCCGAAGTGGTCAACGGACACGACCTCGCCGTGCACATGGTCGTCGTCGACGCTGCACGCACGCGGCTGGAAACGCGTGAGCGCGTCGGGGTCGAGCCGGGGGCCGACGTCGGTGAGGGCGAGTCCGGCAGCAAGCCGGGCCGCGACCGGCGCATAGACGTCCCGTCCCCGGAACACCGCGGTGGGCAGCGGTAGCCACAGCTCCCGGTTGGAGATCTCGTGCACCGCGGCGACGCCACCGAGCGCATCCCAGGCCAGCGACGCCACGCCGTTGTCCGGGCAGACGAAGGTCGAGCCGTCCGTGCTCCGGATCGCCGCGCCGCGGGTGTAACCATCGGCATCGAGCCGCTCCACGACGACGAGATGAACCCCCACCGGAAGATAACCGATCGCGCCGACCAGGGTGACGGCTGCATGCCCGACGTCCTGCGGCGCGATGGCGTGGCAGACGTCGAGGACGCGCGCCGACGGGGCGTGCCGCGCGATAACCCCGTGACACACCCCTACAGAGGCATCGTCGACGCCGTAGTCGGACAGGAAATTGATCCACGATCCCGTCATGCCGTCTCCCTGGCTGCGGGCCGGCCACGCTGCCACCCGAGGGAAACAGCCTGCCACACGGTGACAGTTACAGCACGCAAAGCCACATGATACGAGACGGCATGGCGGTACGAACTCGCGACGTGCGGGGTGGACACCGGACGCCGGGGACCGCGGATCGGCCGACTATCTCCAGGTACGACCGGACTCCCGGGTACGCCCCACCCCCCGGTGGGCGACCCGCGTCCTAGTGCGCTACCTACTTCCGGTCAGCGGCCTGACTTCCTGGCAGCGGCCTACTTCTTGTTGCGGCGCTGAACGCGCGTCCGCTTCAGCAACTTGCGGTGCTTCTTCTTGGCCATCCGCTTACGACGCTTCTTGATGACAGAACCCACGTACCCGACCGATCTATGTTGAGGAAGTTACCGGGCGAGCCTACCCGCCACGGCGGGCAACCATCGGAGCCCGGTGCTCCGGTACCCGGGCGCCCTCAACTACGGCCGAGTTCCCGCGACCGATTGCTCGCCGCCTCCAGGGCGTCCATGAGCGCCGCGCGCACACCGCGACGGTCCAGCTCCCGCAGTGCCGCGATCGTGGTCCCGGCCGGAGAGGTGACGGCCTCCCGCAACAGCACCGGATGCTCACCGCTCTCGCGCAGCATCCGCGCCGAGCCCAGGGCGGTCTGGGTCATGAGTTCCGCAGCCAGGGTGCGGGGCAGCCCGAGGAGCACACCCGCCTCGATCATCGCATCGACAAGATAGAAGAAGTACGCCGGTCCGCTGCCGGACAGGGCCGTCACCGCGTCGAGCTGGGACTCTGCCACCCGCGTCACCCGGCCGACCGGCGTCAGCAGGGCTTCTGCCGTGGCGAGGTGCTTCTCCTCGGCGTAGCGGCCCCCGCAGATCGCCGACATCGCCTCCCCGACGAGCAGCGGGGTGTTCGTCATCACCCGGACCACCGGGGAAAGCGAAGGTAGCCGCTCCTCGAGAAGATCAGTGGTGATGCCCGCCGCCAACGACACCACGAGCGTCCCGTTCGCGACCACCGACCCGATCTCGGTCAGCAGGGTCCCGACGTCCTGGGGCTTCACCGCGATGATCAGAACATCCGCCTTGGCTGCGGCCACCGTCGGCGCCTGCGCCTCGACGCCGTGACGCGCCACGATCTCACCAGCCCGGTCGGCATCACGTTCGGCCACGACGATGTCCTGAGCGGCATGCCCGGACCGCAGCAGCCCCGACAGCATCGCCCCGCCGAGCCGTCCCGCCCCCATGACCGCAACGATCATGACCATCCTTTCCTTCCACCCGCTTCTACCCCGGCCTGGAGGTTACGGCGCCCTCGGGCAGCCAGCGGAATGCGGATCCCGGCCCGCCGTCGTGCGCGGGCTACCAGCCGTAGCCCGACTGGCGATCAACTCCGCGTCGCCCGTCGTACTCAAGCCGGCGTTCGTGGCCACCCCAGTGGCCGGGTTCGTGACCCGTCCAGGGCTCGTGACCCGTCCAGGGCTCGTGACGTTCGCCCTGCCGGCCGACGACGGATCGAGGATCGTAGATTATTTCGGCGGTGTATGCCCGGTCCGTGGCCGCCTGCCGCTGCGCCTCCTCGCCGCCGTTTTGCCGGCCTCGCACCGCCCACGACAGATCGGCGGTCTCGGTGAGTCCGTACCCGTACCCCGGCCAAGGACGGACGTAGCCCTCGTCGATCCATTCATCACCCCATTCATCGGCATCGTCCGGGCCACCCGCCGGTTGATCGGACCCGACCTCGTACGACGACCAGCCACCTTCGCCCGACCAGGCACCGTCGCCCGACCAGCCACCCCGCGACCGGGCCCCGGGCGGATCGCCGGGCCAGTCGTGATCCAGCCGATCAGACCGACCGGTCGTGGCCGACGCGACGCGTGCCGACCGGTCTGGCTCGCCAGCCGGATACACCTCGTCAAGGGTGTACAGCCCGGCGGCCCGGCGGTCCCCGTCAGGCCGGTAACGCTGTCCGGATTCACCGGTCCGGTCCCAGGACCGGTGGTGCCGGTGGCCCTCGTACCGGTCACCCTCGTCGTACGGGTGATTCCGGCCGGCCCGCGGGACGGCCGGGTGCGAGAACCGTCCGCGGTCGGGCTCCCGGGTCGGTTCGGGAATGCGCGCCCAGGTGGCGGCGCCGGGTCCAGTGGCGTCTCCGGGAGCGGGCCGCGCCGCCGGGATCGCGCCCGGCTCGGGCCCACGGGGGGTGTCGGCCCACGGGGGTCGGGCACGCTGCGCAGGCTTCTCCACGAACCGGTTCGAGAAGTACGCGATGAACGTGCTGACCGCCGCCGCCACGACAACCGACGGCCACAGCCCGATCCGGGGCACCAGCTGCCCGTTCGCAACCGAGATCACCGGATAGTGCCAGAGGTAGATACTGAAGGTGATCTTACCGAGGAAGGCCATCCGTGGACTGCCGAGCAGGCGGACCCAGCCGGCGTCGCGGCGCAGGTCGGCGCCCAGGATGACCACGGCACCGAGCAGGGCGCTGGGCAGGTAGGCGGCATGGTCGAGCCAGTTGGCGTCATAACCGTCCTTGTTCGGCCCAAGGACGGCGAAGAAGATCAATCCGATCCCCGCAACAAAGCCGAGATCGGCGATCCGACGGCCCGCCCGCCAACGCTCGACCGTCGCCGCCGTGACAGGGGTCATCGTGCCGATCTGCTGGGCGTGCCGGCGGCGGCGCGGCGCGGCCAGGTCCGGCTCCTCGGCGACGAGGGCGCGCAGGCGGATGTCACGCCAGACCGCCAGCAGACAGCCGATCAGCAGCGGTGCGACGTGCGTGTCCAGCGCGAGGTACACCCGCGAGTGCGGGGCGCCGCCGGCGGCCACGGTCCAGGTCCAGACCGCCGCGAAGGCAATCATGGCGAAAATGATCTTCAGCAGGTGCGCCCGGAACCGGTCCGAGCGGCTGACAATCAGGAACAGCCCCGGCCACAAGAGATAGAACTGCTCCTCCAGGGACAGGGACCACACGTGGGCCAACCATCGCCCACCGGCGGCAGGATGCAGGACCTTGTACCAGTTGTTGACATTGAAAAAGGCGGAGAGCGCACTCCCGACGTAGTCGTCCCGGAAGGGGATGTCGTTCCATTTGAACGCCACCGTCACCGCGAGCCCGACGAGCAGGTACACCCACATCGCGGGCATCAGCCGGTAGGCCCGGCGCACCAGGAATCGACTCACCGAGATCGTCCCGGTCCGGCTGTGTTCGGTCAGCAGGAGCGTGGTGATAAGAAATCCACTCAGCACGAAGAAGACGTCGACGGCGACGTTGCTGGCCTGGATCGCACCCATGTGGCCGGCGAGGATGGTGTAGATACAGACGATCCGCAACCCGTCCAACGCCGGGTTGTACGCGAACTTCGCCGCGGCGGCAGCCGCGGCCGGCCTGGCCGGCGGCTCCCAGCCAGCCGGGGTGCCGTCGCGCGTTATCCTCGTTATCCTTGTCGCCTCAGTCTGCTGCGGGGCAAGCCGCATGATGACCGTCGCCTCCTCTATCGGGCGTCGGCAGTCCCGACACCCGACACCCGACACCCGACACCCGACACCCGACACCCAGGGCGACCGTACGGTGCCGCGATGACCCGAGCGTGAGTCGCTCCCGAACCATGCCCCTGGTCGGACCAATGACCCGGACACGGGTACCCGTATCACCCCGCTACGCCAGCGAAGTCAGACATCACTGTGCGAATGACGCAAGACTAACGGATCGGAAAATTCGGGACAAGGCAGGTACCGGTGGCCACAAAACAACGCCACCCCAAAAGCGACGCTGTGCGCACGGTTCATCACGAAGTCACATCGGCCGAACCATGGCGTCACAGCGCGCCAGAGAAAGGGGAAGGTCACCGGACGGGAGAGCCTCGGCAGAGGCGCCCACGCTGTCTCTCCCGCGCGCTACTCGGGAACCTGGGCAATCACCAGGAGCGTACGAAACGGCTCGACGACGACACCGTCAGGAAAGGCGCGCAGCATCGTGCGACGCTCCGCGTCAAGGAAATCGTCGAGCCGATCGCCGATGGCCGCGACGTAGGACTTCGACCGCTGCCACGTGAGGTAGTCATCGATGTTAATCCGGCGCCGCCACCGGCCGGTCAGGGTGACAACCTCGCTGAAGTGGCCGGTCCACCGCAACTCGTCGGCGAACGGTCGCACACGGTACCCGCGGTGATATCCGGGGTTCATCCGCTCAAGCCGTTCCTGCTGGCGCTGCCACCACCGGTACTCCTCGGCGTCGACGTCGTTCCACCACACGGCGAGGGCTCCGCCGGGCCGCAGCACGCGGGCGGCCTCGGCCGCAGCGGTCGGTACCTGTACCCAGTGCCATGCCTGGGCATAGCAGACCAGGTCGACGGCCTGCTCCCGGAAGGGCAACGCCTCCCCGTCCCCGCGCACCGCGGGCAGTCCGGGGCTGCGCTGGCGCAACCGCGCCAGCATGGTCGGCCCGGGTTCCACCGGTACCACCCGCGCGCCCCGGCCGATCAGCAGACGCGTGGCGATGCCGGTCCCGGCACCGACGTCAAGCACGTCCGCGCCGCGCAGCGGCCGCCCGAGGAACCGCTCGACGTCACGGAAGATGTGGTCGGGATAGCTCGGCCTGGCCGCGGCGTAGGCATCCGCCAACGGGTCGAACAGCGAGCCGGTGGGAGTACGACCAGAAGGGACGGACACTCCGTCATGGTGGCACTCGACCATGGCGGCGAGCCATGGGAACGGTGTAAGCCCCGGAGGTGGGTCAGCCGGCGGTGGACCCCGGATGCGGATCAGCCGTAGGTGGATCAGCCGTAGGTGGAACGGAGTCCTGCGGCGGACGGTGCGGCGAAGTGCAGACGGGTGAACGCCAGCGCCTCGGCGAGCTCGGCCTCGCGCTGGGCACGCGACTCGGCCCGCCTGGTATTGATCTCGACCACCACGGTGCCGTCGAAACCGCCGGCAGCCAGCAGTTCAAGCAGCTCCGCACAGGGCTGCGTGCCACGACCGGGGACGAGATGTTCGTCCTTGGCCGAGCCCAGACCATCGGCCATGTGCACGTGGACCAGCCGCTCGCCGAGAAGCTCGGCCATCTCGAGCGGGTCCGAGCGGGACACACTCGTGTGCGACAGGTCGAGGGTGACATGCGCGTAGTCGTCTTCGACCGGGGACCAGTCCGGGGCATAGGCGGAGACCTCCCGCCCCCGCGCCCGCAGCGGGAACATGTTCTCCACCGCGAAGCGGATGTCGGTCTCGCCGGCCATCCGCTCGATGCCCGTCACGAACTCGCGGGCATAGTCTCGCTGCCAGCGAAACGGCGGGTGGACGACGACCGTCGACGCGCCAAGCGTCTCGGCTACGGTACGGGCCCGCACCAGCTTCGCCCATGGATCCGTACCCCAGACCCGCTGGGTGAGCAGCAGGCACGGCGCATGAATGGCCAGAATCGGGATGCCGTGATAGTCCATCAGCCGCTTCAGCGCCTGCGGATCCTGGCTAACCGGATCGGTCCAGACCATGATCTCGACCCCGTCATACCCCAGCCGCGCCGCCATCTCGAAGGCCGAGGCGGTGGACTCAGGATAGGTCGAGGCCGTTGAGAGCGCCACGCGGGCACCCGGAGCGGTCGTGGCCAGCTCGGGCGCTCCGCGCGGGACAATGAGTGAGGAGCTACCGCCACCACCACCGGGCCCCGAACCGCCCGCGACCCCACCGGACGAGATCGGGGCGGGAGTCATCGCGGTCGGCGACACCGACCGCGCGTCGTCACGCCATGCCTGCAATCCGTCTCCCTGCCACGCGAGCCAGGGGTTGGCCGTCACGACCGACCTCTCTCCCAGGCTAGGCCATCTCCGCGGCCCCGCCCGCACAGACATCCGCGGGATGACGGTCGGAACCTTCATATCGCCCGTGACAACGGCCACATCGGGCAATTACGCGCATCAAGAACACTTTCTGCAAGGTTCATCTCACCCTCTGCCAGGTGAAGGGAGTTCATCGCTCCGGCGTCAGGATCGTCAGGATGAGGTGAGCCAGTCCAGTCGGCGCAGGATCACCCCTTCACGCAGGGCCCAGGGGCAAATCTCCACCTCGTCGATGGCGAACAGATCGAGAGCCTCGTCCGCGACGACCGCCCCCGCGACCAGCTGGGCCGCCCGGGAGGCGGAGACGCCCGGCAGCGCCGCGCGCTCCTCGACCGACATCCGGCACACCTTGGCCGTCACCTCCACGAGGTCGTCCCGGCGCAGCACCCTGCGGGTATAGGGACCGCGGCTGTAGGACTCCGCACCGGCGATCCGAGCCAGCGACCGGAAGGTCTTCGACGTCGCCACCGCCCTCGTGTGCTCCCCCAGGGGATAGATGGTGCCCACGATCGGCGCGATCTGGGACCGGACGTAACGGCGCAGCTCGCTGAGCTCGGACCGCTTGGGCGGGTCGCTCGGGGCCAGCCAGTCCCGGGTCAGCCGGCTCGCGCCAAGCGGCAGGGATGCGACCACTTCGGGGTCCTCGTGCATGCCGGCGCCGATCTCCAGGGAACCACCGCCGATGTCCAACGCCAGCAACCGGCCGGCGCTCCAGCCGAACCACCGGCGGACGGCGAGGAAGGTCAACCTGGCCTCCTCCTCCCCGGGCAGGACGCCGATGGAGACCCCGGTGGCCTCGCCCACCCGGCGCAGGACCGCCTCTCCGTTGGTGGCGTCCCGCAACGCCGACGTGGCGAAGGCCGCCAGATCGTGGACCCCGAGCGCGTCGGCCTGCTGGCGCATGTCCAGGACGCAGGAGGTCAGGGCGCGCTCTCCGGCGGCGTCCAGCGCCCCGTCCGCGTCGAGCAGTTCCACCAGCCGCAGCGGCACGCGCACGCTGGCGGCCGGCTGCGGCTGGCCGCCCCGGTGCGCGTCCACGACAAGCAGGTGGACGGTGTTCGAGCCGATGTCGATCACACCGAGACGCATTGGACCGGGATGTGGACCCGCCGGGAGCGGACTCACCGCGGCCGCCTGCCGTCCCGGGGCGACGGCGGCGTCGGGCTGCGCCACGATCTTCGGAAACCACGCACCCGGACGCATGCCACCGAGCACCTCTTCACCGTTCCCTCCGGCCGCGACCGCCGGGGTCACGGCTCGAACTTGTATCCCAGTCCCCGAACGGTCACCAGGTGCCGCGGGTTGCCGGGTTCGTGCTCAATCTTTGTCCGCAGTCGTTTGACGTGGACATCCAGGGTCTTGGTGTCGCCGACGTAGTCCGACCCCCAGACCCGGTCGATCAGTTGGCCCCGGGTCAGCACCCGGCCCGCGTTGCGCAGGAACATCTCCAACAGCTCGAACTCCTTGAGCGGCAGGGTGACCGTGGTCCCGTCGACGGTGACGACATGGCGCTCAACGTCCATCCGGACCGGGCCGGCCTCCAACGTCGCGTCCCCCACCTCCTCGTTCTCCGACCGCCGCCGCAGCACCGCGCGGATCCGCGCCACCAGCTCCCGGGCGGAGAACGGCTTCGTGACGTAGTCGTCCGCTCCGAGTTCCAGCCCGAGCACCTTGTCGATCTCGCTGTCCCGAGCGGTCAGCATGATGATCGGCACAGTGGAACGGGTTCGCAAGGTTCGGCACACTTCCGTGCCCGACAGCCCCGGCAGCATGAGGTCCAGCAGGACAAGATCAGCCCCCCGCCGATCGAACTCGGCCAGCGCGCTGGGGCCGTCGGCGACGACCCCCACCTCGAAGCCCTCCCGTTCCAACATGAACGACAACGCGTCGGAGAAGGACTCCTCGTCCTCGACCACGAGCAGCCGGGTCACCTGTTCGCTCCCCTTGTTACGTTGGACGGACCGGCCGACCCGGACCGCTTCCTGTTACCGTCGATGGGACGGGTGAACCCGCCGCGTCTACCGGTCATGACCGGTACCGTTCACCGTTCACGAACCGCCACCGAGTTCATCATCGCCATAATGTTCACCATCGCCCCGACCGCGGGCGTCGGCATCGGCCCCGACGACGTCGAAGCCATCCACCCCGTCATCCTCGCGGGTTTCGTCCGAGCCGTCCGTCATCGCATCGTCATCGTCGCCGGTGAACAGCGGCAACCGGAGTGTGAAGGTGGAACCCGCGCCCTCGGCGCTCCACACAGAGACCACGCCGCCGTGATTGGTCGCGATGTGCTTGACGATGGCGAGCCCCAGGCCGGTCCCACCGGTTGCGCGGGATCGCGCCGGATCCGCCCGATAGAAGCGTTCGAAGACCCGTTCCAGGTCCTTCTCCGCGATCCCGATGCCCTCGTCGGCGACGGAGATCTCCACGGTCTCACCGCTGCGCCGAACCCCGAGCACGACCCGGGTGCCACGCGGCGAGTAGCTGATCGCATTGTCGAGCAGGTTCGCGACGGCGGTCACGAGCTGGCCCTCATCCCCACACACCGGCAGGTCACCATCGCCGATCACCGCAACCGAGATCGCCTGGGCCTGCGCTGCCAGCCGGGTGCGGTCGACCGCCTCGGTGAGCACCGCGGACGCCCGCATCGGCCGCAGGTTGGGCAGCGGATCGGCGCCCTGCAGCCGGGAGAGATCGATGATCTCCTGAACCAGACGGGCGAGCCGGGTCGATTCGTGGGTCATCCGGGAGGCGAACCGGCGGACTGCCACCGGGTCCTCGCAGGCCGCGGCGACCGCTTCGGCGAGGACGTGCAACGCACCGACCGGCGTCTTGAGCTCGTGGCTGATGTTCGCCACGAAGTCCCGACGGACGGCCTCGACCCGACGCGACTCGGTAATGTCATCCACGATGACGGCGACATGACCGGACGAGTCCAGCAGCCGGGCCCGGGCACGCACCGCCAGCCCCTCCTGGTCCGGTCGAGGACGGGTGAGGGGGGGCTCGGGGACGGGCGGCAGCTCAAGCTGCCGCTCCTGGTCACTGCCCGCGAGTCGGGTGGCCCGGACGAGATCGGCCAGCTCCACCACCGCGATCTCGTCGGCGGCGACCACACCCATACGTCGCGCGACCATGTTCACCAGAACTACCCGGTCCGCGGCGTCGAGGACGAGCAGACCGGTCGGCAGGCCGGCGATCACCCGACGCACGAGCCTTGCCGGCAACGTCATGCCGCCGGTGTCCCCGCCGGACGCCGAACCAGTAGTCAGGTCAGTCGTCGAACCGGCTGTTCCAGGCACCGCTGTCATCGTCCACCATCGTCCGCTCACCCTGTACGGCCTGCCGACCTGCACGAGCCGCGGATGCGGTGTGTACCGGTTGTCATGGCATCCGCCGACCTGTCACCCACTCGCCGCATGCTAGGTGTCCGCATGCCACCTAGGTATTGCTCTGCAAGCCTCCACCGCCGATCGTCGCTAGCTGTTCATCAGACCCATCGTCAATGTTCACCAGAGAGCGAGAGGTCCGCATCATCGTCAGAACCGGAGCGACGCAAGTACCCAAAAGCACCATGATCGAATCAATCCCTCAGGATCTCTGACCCCTCGATCCCCCACCGAATGAGAAGGAGCCGTCCGTGCGGGACGCCTTCACCGACGAACTCGACAGCATCAACCGGTCCCTGATCGAGATGACCAACCTGGTCGCCTCGGCCATGGCCCGGGCCACCACCGCTCTCCTCGACGCCGATCTCCAACTCGCCGAGAACGTCATCAGCGGAGACGAGACGGTCGACCTGCTGCGCAGCGAGATCGAGGAGCGGGCCTTCGACGTGATGGCCCGTCAGGCCCCGGTCGCCACCGATCTGAGGATGATGGTGGCCACGCTGCGGATCGTCGCCGACCTGGAGCGGATGGGCGACCTCGCCCTGCACGTGGCGAAGGTCGCCCGCCGGCGCTACCCGGGCCGGGCGGTCCCGCCGGAGCTCCGGGCGACCCTGCTGGAGATGGGGCAGGTCGCGCAGCGCATCGTCGCGAAGGCCGGATCGGTGATCGCCAGCCGGGACACCGACCTCGCCAAGCAGCTGGAGGCCGACGACGACGCGATGGACGGGCTGCACCGCGCCCTGTTCCACATACTGATCGAGAAGCCCTGGCCGCACGGGATGGAGGCGGCGATCGACATCACTCTCTGCGGCCGCTACTACGAGCGGTACGCCGACCATGCGGTCTCGGTCGCCCGCCGGGTGCTCTACCTGGTCACCGGGGATTCCAGCGGCACGTGAGGGCACCCGGGGAGATCCGCCCCCGGTCTCGCGCGGGCGTGGTCCCCACGCACGGCCCGACGGTTCCCCGCGTGCATCCCGCCGGCGCTACGGCGGCTGCCCGCGATGGCCCGCGATGGCCCGCGATGGCCCGCGATGATGGCACGGGCCGGTCGGGACTATATGACCCAGTCGGGACTATATGATTATAGTCCCGACTATTTTTGGTCTCGACTATCTTCTTGATTGCTTTTCTGACTACTTCTTGGTGCCCTGCGCGGCGACGGCGGCCGCGGCGAGCGCCGCGGCGTCGGGGTCGAGGTACCCCGAGCTCACCACACCCAGCTGGTCGTCCAACTCGTAGCGCAGCGGGATGCCGGTGGGGATGTTGAGCCCGGCGATGTCGGTGTCGCTGATGTGATCGAGATGCTTCACCAGGGCACGCAGCGAGTTGCCATGCGCCGCCACCAGGACGGTACGGCCGGTCCGCAGGTCCGGCACAATCGCGTCGTACCAGTAGGGCAGCATCCGGGCAACGACGTCGGCGAGGCACTCGGTCCGCGGGATGACGTCGGGGGCAAGGTCGTCATAGCGCTCGTCCACCCCGCTGACCTGCTCCGGACCGATCTCCGGCGGCGGCGTGTCATAGGAGCGACGCCAGAGCTGGAACTGCTCCGCGCCGAACTTCTCCAGCGTCTCCGCCTTGTTCAGGCCCTGCAGGCCGCCGTAGTGCCGCTCGTTGAGCCGCCAGGTGCGGCGAACCGGAACCCAGGTGCGCCCGGCGGCATCCAGCGCCAGCCAGGCGGTACGGATCGCCCTGGTCAGCAGGGACGTGTGCACCACGTCCGGCAGGACGCCGGACTCCCGCAGCAGCTCACCCCCGCGAGTGGCCTCCTTGGCACCCTTCTCGGAAAGATCAACGTCCACCCAGCCGGTGAACAGGTTTTCGCGGTTCCAAATGCTCTCACCGTGGCGGAGCAGGACGAGCGTCGGCATACCCGAGATCCTGCCCGCTCGGCGGCCCACTCGGCCAGCATTGCCGGTTGTTGCCTGTGACTCCCCGGCTCAGGGCCGGTCGTGCCGGCGACCGGTTGTCACCCGGCGGCAGGACAGGAATCCGGCGGCACGACAGGAATTCATCCGGAACTGAACGACCCCCGGGCGCTCCGCCGCCGCGCGAAGCGGAGGCGGGCCGTCGGGACTTGCGACGGCGCCCGGGGGTCGGGTGTCTGCCTGGTTCTCGCCGGTGCCGGTGCCCATGGGCCACCCGGCCAGAGGTGAGGACCACGAGACCGGCTAGCGGACAGCCACCTCACGAGTCCTATGAGCATACAAAGCCTGGACCACCTCCCTTCTCGTGTACCCGTGACGCTACGCGGACCCAGGGGCGCATCGCAACGGCTTTTCCGCGCGCGTTGATGGGACGCTCCCGACACCGGCCGGCCGGAACAGCCAGGCCACCCGCGCGGGCCCGGGGCCACAGCCGAACCGTGCGCGGACCCGGCCGAGGCACGCCACGGGGACCTAGACCT
>NZ_CDWWXA010000051.1:0-7886 GCF_977971845.1 Frankia sp. CeCAU1
GACCCGGTCCATCCCCCCGTCCACGTCTCCGCTGCCGTCCACCTCCCCGTCCCGGCCTCCCATCCCGAATCCGGCGCCGAACCCGGAGACCCCCAGCGGTACCCCGTCTCCCCACTCCGATCCGAGTGCGACGAGCTGCCCGTCGGGGACGACGACGGACGCTGGTGGGCGCTGCACGTCCAGTTCGCCGACCTGCCCGGCCGCAGCCACGCGCAATGCGGGCGGCCCCTGCGACCAGCACGGTCCGACCTGCCCACCGAGCACGCCTCGATCGGCCGACGCGGCGGCGTCATCACCGCCGAACGGTGCCTGCCCGCAACCCCGGTGCACCTCCGGGCCGGCGTCAACGTCAACGCCGGGGACGGGTACGGGGATGGGGGCAGACAGGGGATGTGCTGACGGCGATCCCCGGCACTGCGCGACGCCCGCCCCCGCGTTGCCGCTCGGCCTGGTCGATGGGACGCCCTGCCCCACGGAGGGCACGAAGACCACGTCACCTCCCATCACCTCGTCCCCGGCCACCGACTCCACCAAGCCGGGCTCCAAGGGGGAGAAGGAGACCTCGGTTACCTGTCCGGACGGCTCCGTGCGCCGATCGGCCGACCAGTGCCCCCTGCCGCAGAAGGCCTGCCCTGGTTCGGTGGTCGGCGTCGCCGTGGGCGAAGCCTGCCCGCCGCCGCGGCCATCCCCGCCGGTCCCGGTCGTCTGCTGGGACGGTTCCGTGCGCGCGGCGACGCTCGACTGCCCCGCCGGGCGCCGGCTCTGCCCCGGCGGCCTCGCGGTTCCGCTGGACGAGCAGTGCGCGGCACCCACCCCGTCCCGCTGCCCGAAGGGGACGGTGCGCGTGCTGGGCGTGTGCACACCCGTGTCCGAGCCCGGCGTGTCCGAGCCGGATGTGGGGGAGCCGGATGTGGGGGAGCCGGATGTGGGGGAGCCGGTGGCACGCGAGGCACGTCCCGGTGAGCTGTTGTTCGACCGGAGCGCCGTGACGGCCGGAGATACGCTGTTCGCCCGGGGTGCCGGCTGCAGACCCGGGTCGCAGGCCGTGCTCACCGCGGGCGGCGAGCTGGTCGGACGGACCGTCGCCGACCAGGACGGCACGTTCGAGACCGTGGTCCAGTTCGCCAGCTTCCGGCCGGGTTACCGTCCGGTCACCGCCGCCTGCGGAGCTAACCTCACCGCCGGTATAGACATGGTGCTGGTCTCCGCGGACACCAGCGCTTCGCCTTCGTCGGTGCTGCTTCCGCTCTTCCTGGCGCTGTCATTCCTGGCCGTGCACTACCAGATGGCGGCCCGTGGACGTCGGCGTGCCAGGTCGCAGCGTCGCTAGGTGCCAGGCGCCGCCGGGCATTACCGGGCGTTGCCAGGCGCGGGTGGCCTGCTGACCGACAACCTCGACAACCTCGACAACCTCGGGATCCTCGACAACCTCGGGCGGGAGTGATCAGCTAATGTCCCACCCACCCGGCCGGAGTGGACCCGCGGACGGACCCGCGGACGGACCCGCGGACGGACCCGCGGACGGACCCGCGGACGGACCCGCGGACGGACCCGCGGACGGACCCGCGGATCGTGCGGCCTCCGAACCGACCGAGGTCGGTCCCTACCGGCTGGTGCGGCGTCTCGGCGCGGGTGGGATGGGGACCGTCTACCTGGGGGAGAACGCCGCCGGTGGTCTGGTCGCGGTCAAACTGATCCGGGCGGATCTCGCCCGGTTGGCCGAGTTCCGCAGCCGGCTCAAGCAGGAGGCCGACAACGCCCGGCGGGTCGCTCGTTTCTGCACGGCGGCGGTCCTCGACGTCGACATCACCGCCGATCCGCCTTATCTGGTGACCGAGTACGTCGACGGGCCGACGCTGTCCGAGGCGGTTGGCACGCGCGGCCCGTTGACCCCGGCGGAGCTTCATCAGCTGGCGGTGAGCATGACCACCGCGCTGATGGCGATCCACCGGGCCGGACTCGTGCACCGGGATCTGAAGCCGTCCAACATCCTGCTGTCCCGGCTCGGGCCGAAGGTGATCGATTTCGGTATCGCGCGCGCCCTGGACTCCGCGACGGTACTCAGCGGGGATCGCCAGCTCGGGACGCCGGCGTTCATGGCGCCGGAACAGGCCCTGGGCGAGCAGGTCACCTCGGCGGCGGACGTGTTCGCCTGGGGCGGTGTCCTCATCTTCGCCGGGACCGGTCGTTACCCGTTCGGTAACGGCCCCGCTCCCAGCGTGCTGTACCGGACGGTCAACGATCTTCCGACGCTTGACGGCTTCGAGGACAGCCTGCGGCCCCTGGTCTCCGATGCGATGCGCAAGGCAGCGGCGGAGCGACCCACCGCCGAGAAGCTCTACGCGCGCCTTCTGGACCTACGTGTCGAAGCCCCGATGGCGGTCAAGGGGCTGTCCCTGTCCGAGGTGACCGCGCTGATCCGGCCGCTGAACACGTCCCCCGGCGGCGCCTCCGGAACGTCGGCGAGCGACGCCGACCTCGCGGGTCCGATCACGCCCGTCACCGGCCATCAGCCGATCGGACCCCCGCCGCCCGCGAACCTGATCTCGTTCCCGGGGCCGGGCATTCCCGGGGCACCAGCCCGGTCCGGCCCGTCGTCGGTTCCGGGCCCGACCTCTTCTCCCAGGCTCGGGTCGTCCTCGTCGGGGAGCGAGGCGTCACCGTCCGGGCCGGATGCCCGCTGGCGGCCGGGCGCAGGCTCGTCGTCCCGGTCCCGGGACTTCGCCGATGCTCTGGTGACGGTCTGGACCGAGGACGAACACAGCCAGGACCCCGGGCGAGGAGTGTCCTCGTCGTCCTCGTCTCAGCGGTCGTCCTCGTCGTCGCGGAGGTCCCCGTCCGCCGCGCCACCGGGCGACCGGGCCCGCAACCGACGTCCGCTGATCATCGTTGCCCTGGTGGCCGCCGTCACCGTGCTCGTGACGACGGTTGCCATCGTGTCCACCAGGGGCGGGGGCTCGCGGACCGAGATGAGCGTGCCTGAGGCGGTCGCCGAACGGGCGCTGCTCCTCCAGGACGGCAACACGGGACTCGCTCGCCGGCTCGCGCTCGCGGCCTACCGCGCCGAGCCGCGCTCGGCCAGGACCCGGAGCGCGATGATCGCGCTGTTCGGTGCCGGGATCACCCCGACCACCATCCCCGTCGGGACCGGTGCCCTGCTGGCGCTCGCGGTGAGCCCGGACGGGCACTGGACCGCGGCGGGGAGCGACAACGGAACGGTCACGTTATGGGAAGTCGTCGGTCGGACCGAGCTGGTCCGGCGCACCTCCGTCTCGGTGCCGAGCCGCAGCTGGGTCGAGTCGCTGGCGTTCAACCGGGACGGTGGCCTGCTCGCCGCGGGCCATTCCGACGGCACGATCCGACTGTGGAACCTGCACGACCCCGAGCAGATGGTCCGATGGTCAACCGTCCAGGCCCACACCGACGCGGTGCAGTCGGTGGCCTTCAGCCCGGACAGCAACACTCTCGGGTCCGCGAGTGCGGACGGCATCGTCGCGCTGTGGGACGTCACGGACCCGGCGCGTCCGAAGCAGCGCGTCCGGGCGGACGGTCAGACCGGGGGAGTGCGCTCGATGGCCTTCGCGCCTAACGGCACCCCGCTCGCGTTCGCTGGTGAGGACGGCACCGTCCATCTGTGGAACATCCGGGACGCGGCGCGGCCGACCGCGGGTGGAATCCTGCGCGGGCACAGCCGTGGGGTGCGGTCCGTGGTCTTCACCGGCGACGGAGGCGTTCTGGTCTCCGGCGGCGTCGACGCCACGGTGCGCCTGTGGGAGGTGCGGTATCCGGATAATCCCGCCCGTGGCGTCGCCACCGGCTCTCTGGGCGGGATCCAGAGCGTGGCCTTCGAGCCGGGTGCCGACGTCGTCGCCTCCGCCGGCGATGACGAGACGGTCCGGCTGACCGACATCTCCCGTCTGGACACGCCGATCCTGCTGACCCAGTGGCACGGGCACACCCAGCCGATCAGCGCGATCGCCTTCGTCTCCGGCACGGGCGTCGTCGTCTCGGCTGGTCACGACGGGACATTGCGGCTGTGGGACGCCGAGCCCGGCCGGCTCGCGGACACCGCGTGCGCCGATCCGGCGAACCGGATCACCGCCGGTGAATGGAGCACTGCCTTCAGAGATATGGGCTACCGGGCTCCCTGCGGCTGAGCTGACGACGGGCCGGCCGGTGGGGGCGGATGGTCCTGACGGCCTGGGCCGGCTCCCTCCCACCGGTACGACGGCCAGCGTCGACACCCGTCGGGCCAGTGACGAGGTCATCGCCGCACCCGTCGGTGGACTCGGCCGGAATCTCTCGACGTGGGGTCGCCGAAACCGCGACAAAATAGCGATGGAACCGTGACGTTGCGTTTACTCGCCGGCTATGCCGACCGGCCTAGCCGTGCCGGGTTGATCCGCCCGTCCAGAGAGGCCCGTCGGGCGGCCAAACCGGGCGTCGCCGGGCGCGATGCTGAACAGTGTCGAATCCGACCGTGTTGGGAGGCAGCGATGCTCCGTCACAGCTCGACGCCCGCGCATGTCGTGGCGCGCGATCTATCCGTTGACTACGTCACGGAGGAGGGGGAGCGAGAGGCGATCTCCGGCACACTCCGTTATGACCCGGCTGATCCCTTCGCCATCGAGTTGATCCTACGTCCCGGTGAAGAAGCCATCACCTGGATCTTCGCCCGCGCGCTGCTGGCCGAAGGGATCGAGGTTCCCGCCGGGACCGGCGACGTGCGCATCCGGCCGACGAAGTCCAGGGGGCAGCCTGTGATCATGGTGTCCCTGTCCAGCCCGTCGGGGCATGCCGATCTCGAGTTGGCGAAGTCGAAGGTCACTGCCTTTCTCGCCGACTGCCACGGGCAGGTTCCAGCGGGGCGGGAGAGCAACGGCATCGACTGGGACAACGAGCTTCACATGCTGCTGCGCACTCGGAACACCTGACCGCTTCGGGTGTTCTCAAAGATCTCACCATGAACTCTGGTAATGACGATTCTGGGCGGGGTACCGGTCCGTTCCGCGGCGCGGATACGGGGAGCCGTAGCCGTCCCCCGCCCGTGTCCAGCGCGCCCGCTCAGAAGGTGTCGGGCGCGCCTTCGATCGGCTGCCAGACCTGAATCTCCGGGGGTCCCTCGACGCCGGCATCCCGCATGAGGGCGGCTATCTCAGGCTGATTGGTGAAGAACTCCTGGAACGCCTCCGTGGAATCCCATTCATCGAGGATGATGACCTGCCCGTGGCCGGCAAGGAAACGATGGTGCAAGGCTCCTACCTTTTTTGCCTGCTCGGCGATGGATGTGAAGATGTCTGCCTTCGATGCGAACAGCTGCTGAAGAGCGGCTGGATCGACTGAAGAGCGGCTGGATCGACGTTCAGGGTCACGGCGACGATGACACTCATTTTGAACCCCCCTTATGTTGCCTGACTCGGGCGACTGTAGCGCATCGTCTCAGGATCCGGAAGACGGCTTGTCTGCCTCCGGAGATGCCGCGGCGCCGACCGGCTCGGTGGTGCCGTGCGTCGAGAAACGTGGCTGGTCGGGGGTGGGCATGGTCGGGCTGGTCAGTGGTTCGTCCGTCAGTGGTTCGTCCGTCAGTGGGCCGTCCGACGCCGGTAACCCGGCTGCAGTGCCGGGTTACCGCTGTGGTGGTTGGTGCCGGCGATGTCGGTGCCGGGGGTGACGATCTCGTCGATCGCGTCGAGTGTCGCCTGGTCGATGGTGATCTCGGCCGCCAGGAGGACGTCGTCGAGCTGAGTGAGCGTCTTGGGCCCGATGATGGTCGAGGTGACGGTGGGGTGGCTGTCGACGAAGGCCAGCGCGAGGTGGGTGAGGGACACGCCGGCCTGCTTGGCGAGGGTGGTCAGCTCCTCCACCGCGGTGAAGCGGTCGGGTGCGTGCGGGTCCTCGGAGAGTGCCTGACCCTGGCGGCGGCCGAGCAAGCCCTGTGACGAGTAGCGCGATCCGGCCGGAGCCTGCTCGCCGCGCCGGTACTTGCCGGTGAGCCAGCCGCCGGCCAGCGGGCTCCAGGGGATGATGCCGATGGTGTGGCGTTGGGCGGCGGGCAGGACGGCTTCTTCGATGGAGCGGGCGAAGATGGAGTACTGGGGCTGTTCGCAGACGAACCGTTCGCTGTTACGGCGCCGGGCGGCCCACTGGGCTTCGACGATCCAGTCGGCGGGGAAGGAGGAGGAGCCGAGGTAGCGGACCTTGCCGGCGTGGACGAGGTCGGACAGGGCGCCGAGGGTGTCCTCGAGGTCGGTGTCCCAGTCGTGGCGGTGGACCTGGTAGAGGTCGATGTAGTCGGTGCCGAGGCGGCGCAGGCTATCCTCGACGGCGCGGATGATCCAGCGCCGCGAGCCGCCACGGGAGTTGCGCTCGTCGCCCATGGGGCTGAAGCACTTCGTGGCAAGGACGATGTCGTCGCGGCGGGTCTTGATGGCCCGGCCGACGATCTCCTCGCTCTCACCCTGAGAGTAGATGTCGGCGGTGTCGATGAAGTTGATGCCGGCGTCGAGGGCCCGATGGATGATGCGTTCGCATTCGTCGTGGTCGGTGTTGCCGAACGCGCCGAACATCATGGCGCCGAGACACTGGGTGCTGACCTCGACGCCGGTCCGGGCGAGTTTGCGGTACTTCATGGTATGCGCGGCGTGGAAACCTCCGCGTCCACGCGGAGGAGGAAACGCCGCTCACCCCCTTTCGCATCAGACCGGATAGAAGACGAGCCGTACTCGCCGGTGAAGATCCTGTGGAGATGGAGGGAGACCGAACCGACGGTAGTCGGTGGCGCATCCGTCGGGACCTCCCGTCGGGAAAAGAAGCAGGAACCCGGCCCGCGAGGTCCGGGAATCCCCCACCTGCGGACGAGGGAGGAAGCCAGCCTCGCGCCGACCATAGCGGTGGGAGCGCACTCGAAGTCAACCGGTCGGCAGGCATGGCCCGACATCAGCGGATGAGATCGGTGGCTATCTGGTCGGCGCGGGTGAGGTGATCCTCCACGGTGGTCAGCCAGGCGATCGGGCGGCTCGCGTGTGGATTGTGGTCGGCACCGGCGATCACCGCGAGATGGGCGTCCGGCACGGATCGGGCGAGCGTCTCGGCGGCGTCACGAAGACTGAAGTCCCGTTCACCGACGATGACGGTGGTCGGGGCGCGGATCTCGCCCAACCGGTCCGTGAGGGACGGATAGCTGCTCAGGTCCCGCCAGAGCGCGACGATCGCGTTCGGATCCATCCGGCCGAGCCCCGCCACCGCGCGGTTCCGGCCGGCGTGGACGGCCGTCGCGATCGCCGCCGTCCCTGCCAGCAGGACGGACACGACCCGCTTCGTGATCCCGCCCGTGCCCGTGGCGGGAGCGGCCGCGGTGTCAGCGAGAACCAGGGACCGCACCCGTCCCGGATGGTCGAGCGTGTAGCGCAGCGCCACCACCCCGCCCATCGAGTGGCCGATCAGGTGGACGGCGGGCAGCCCGAGCACGTCGACCACCGTCGCGAGGTCCGCCACCAGCTGATCAAAGCTGTAACCCGCTCGGCCCGTCGTGGCCCAGCCACTCGCGCCATGCCCTCGCTGGTCGTAGGCGATCACACGGCGGGACGTGGCGAGCTCCGGAGCCACCGCGGCCCAGTCCGCCGTGCTGCCGGCGATCCCGTGGAGCAGCAGGACCGGGATGCCGCCACCCCCGCCGCGGATCGTCGCCGGCCTGTCGTCCGACGTCATGGTCCGTGTCTCGTCCGCGATCTGTGTCTTGTCCGTGATCCGCGTCTCGTTCGGGGGACGTGCCTCGTTCGGGGGACGGTCGTCCGCCCGAAGGCGGCCCGGGGGCGGGGGAGTCGGTGACCAGGGAATCTCCGGCGGGGGATCGTCGAGTGGGAAACCCTCTGGCCGTAGCTCTTCGA
>NZ_CDWWXA010000051.1:7911-10635 GCF_977971845.1 Frankia sp. CeCAU1
CCAGGGAATCTCCGGCGGGGGATCGTCGAGTGGGAAACCCTCTGGCCGTAGCTCTTCGATGTGCAGTTCCAGATGTTCCGGACCCGCCGCCACCGCTACCCGCCGCTCCACCGAGATCACCATATCTCCATGGTCGCGTCTCGCGGGGTCGGACAGCCCCCGATCGGGTGATCGGGGGCTCGCTGAGCAGGAGGCGAATCTTCGGCTCATGCGATGCGCCCGGGAAATCTCGACAACGCCGAGCGGAGCCAAGGCGTCCGACGAGGAATAGCCGGATCGGTAGTGACGAGTCATGCGGGCGCGTCGATCGGCGGAGCACGTGGATCGGGAGAAAGCGCGGATCGGGAGAAAGCGCGGATCGGGAGAAAGCGCGGACGGGAAGAACACCGGCGTAGAGGCGCAGGCGTAGAGAGTTAGGACGCGGGCGAGGGGGAACGACCCGGGGGTGCGCGTTCGTCCGGCGCCGCCCCCCGGGTCCGTCCGACTCGGGTTCGCTCGATCGGCCAGCCGTCGTTCGATGATCAGGACGGTTAGCCGATTCCCGCGTGCATCTCGAAGTCCAGCGCACCGATGCCGACGAGCCAGTACACCCAGTCGGCGTCGCGGGTCGGGGCGACCTGCCCGCCCGGTGGTTGGTAGCCGACCCGCCTCGCCTTCTCCAGCGCGCCCGCCAACCGGTCGTTGAGCGAGGTCTGCTTGATCCCCAGCCGGTCGGCGGCGGATTTCTTGGGACGTGGATCCGGGTTACGCAGGGGCGGCCACCGTAGATGCTGTTCGAAGACCACGCGGATCGCCTCGGTCTCCTTCTCGGAGAGGCGATCGACCTCGTTGCTCTCCGTCACTCGACGATCGCGGGCGATTCGGCGGACGCTGGTCGGCTCCGGCTCGCATAACAGCAGGTAGCTGCGCTGCGGAGTGCCGCGCAGCCAGACCGCGGTCGGCCGGTCGGTCACCGACACCAGCCCGCCCTGCTCGACGGGATACGTCGGCTGTCCCCAGTTCCGGACATCGGCCTGGTTCAGGTTCGCGATTTCCACATTCCAGCCGCCGCCCGGCGCGGCGGACACGCGGGCGGCCCGGCGGGAGAGTTTCCGGTCCGGCGGGCTGGCGGACAGATGCCGGTGCGACGCGGCATCGCCGCAGACGTCGTCCGGGGCGGCGCCGACGCACAGCTGGTCGGAACGGCGCAGCCGCTGGTCGAATTCGACCCGATCGTCGACGAGGAACCGCAGCCGCATGGCGAGCGAGTGTAACGGTACCCTTCCGCAGGGTCGTTCCGGCCCCTCCGGTCGTTGCTTCCCTGGCGATCTCGTCCGTGCCCGGATACCGGCGTGGGTCAGGCGTCGCTGCCGTCGACCCCGCGCACCGCCCGTGCGTGAATCTGAAACTCTTCGAGGTCGGAGCCGATGAGACGACCGAGAACCCGGATCACATCGGAGCGTTCGATTGCCACCGGGCGCCACAGGATCGCGGATTGGGCTTCGCGCAGACCGGCCTCCCGCGGGAAGGCGAGCAGGCGTCCGCAAACCCAGCTGAGCCGACGTACCTGAGTGGTAATCGGGAAGGCCAGGATGACGCCGTTCTCCACCCGCACCGCGACCACCGGGCGCCGCTTGTAGCCGGCACAGTCCGAGAAGTCGACGCGGGCATCGAGGACCATCGCGGGTCCCAGCGACGTCCACGGAACCGGCCGCAGGTGCTTGAGGGAATTCCCGCTCGGTCGCGGCTTGCCCGTCGTAGTCGATGCCGATCGGGGATGCCCGTCCGGTCCGGACGCGTAGCGGGCGAGGTAATCCGGCAGCGGCTGATCGCGCCGAGTGCGTCGGCGGGCCTGCCGGGCCCGGTCACGGGCAAGTTTCTGCAGTGGGTTGCTCCGCCTGGCCGGGACCTGACGCTGAGCGCGGCGGGAGCTGAACTCGGACACGGTGCCTCCGGAAGGTAGTGGGCCGTTGCCACCGACCGTCGCAGATGCCGCCGATGACGACCAGACCGATAGATGTCGGTTATGGCTGTCCTTTACCTGACGAGGCCGAGCGATACCGTCATATCTCGCGGACAGGCATACTGCAGATCTTTCGCGATCTTGCGGGAGGAAGGGGGGGCCGTCGTGCACGTCGCCGTTGCCACGACCATGGACGCTGATCATCTAGATGATTCGGACGGTAGCGTCGGGATGTCCGCATCCCACGCCCCGGCAGATGTGATCGGGAAGCACCGTTGACCGGCCCGGACGGACCTGTGGTTTCGCCAGGCGACCCGGTTCCGGCGGTGATCACAGGGGTCGCGGGCGGGGACTCCTCCGATGTCCCGGGCGGTGCCCTGGACGGCCCGCGCGCCAGCGATGGTGGCGTCGCCGGGATCGATCCTTTCGGGGCGGTGACCGGTTCACCCGGAGCGCAGGAGGCGAACGAGCTCGGAGGCCCGGACGAGCCGGCGGCCGGGCAGGACGACAGCGACGAGCTGGAAGACCCCACCGGACCCTACGACCCGGGCGGATCCGGTGGTCTGGCCGGACCCGGTGGCCCGGATGCACTTGAGGGTGCCGAGGTGCTCGGCGAAGCCGAAGAGTTGGACGTGCCAGACGTGCCAGACGTGCCAGATGCGCTGGACGAGGCGGAGGACCCGGGTCCGTTCGACGTGACCGCCGAGTCGGTGGAGCCCGGTGACTCGGATCAGCCGTTCCCGTTCGACGACGCACGTCCTGACGACGTCGTTCCCGAGGAC
>NZ_CDWWXA010000051.1:11216-17569 GCF_977971845.1 Frankia sp. CeCAU1
CCTTGACGACCCTGCCGGTCTCGACGAGGTCGACTTCGACGAGTTCGACGCCGCGGACGCGGACGCGGGGGCCGGCGCGGTCTCCTTACGCCATGCCCCGCCCCGCGTCGCCCTGCCCACGGCGAGCGCCGGACTGATCATGCCGGTGCGGGTCGAGCTGAGCTGGCCGGAACTTCCGGGACTGCCGCTGGTTGATCTGCTCGACAGCCATTCCGCCGATGCTCCCGCGGTCTCCGCGGCCGCACTGCTGCGCGCCTTCGTCGAGATCGGCCGCAGCCTCGAACCGTTCCATCAGCAGGGCGTGGGGCTTCTCGCGCCGTGGAGCTTCAGGTGGACCGGGCAGAGCCTCACCCTGGCCGTCTGCGATCTGCTGGACGCGGGCAGGCACGACCCCGTCGACCCCTGGTTCGTCACTCCGGCGGGGGAGCGTGGTCCTGCCCGTGACCTTCGCCTGTTCGCCGTGGTGCTGTTCAAGGCGCTGACCGGCGAGTGGAGCAACCGGGACGCCTCGATGCTGGCGATGGCCGGGCTTGCCGCCGGCGAGTGGCCGCCCGGCGCCGACGCCGCGCTGCGGGCCTGCCTACATCCCGAGCATGGTCGCCGGGCGACCGGAGCCGGTGCGCTGGCGTCGAGGATCGCACCCTTCGTCTTCCCCGCGCGCAACGAGCGGCTGACGACTGTCGTCGCGTGCGAGAGCGTGACGGGCTGGCGCAAGGCGGGCGGCAACCCGGAAGGCGACAACGAGGACGCGGTCGGCTGGGCGAAGGTCGGGGACCCGTCGGACGGCACGACCACCGCCTGCGCGGTGCTCGACGGCATTACCGGTCCCGGTGACGGTTCGGGACGGTGGGCGGCGCGGGCGCTGCTCGCGGCATTCCGTCGGCGGTGGAAGGACGGCGAGACCGAACCGGAGCGGCTGCTGCTGGACGTCGCGCTGCCGCCGCCGCCCGCGCCGCTGAGCCGCCGGGCCGCCGCGGTGGCGGTGCTCGCCTCGATCTCCCGCGGTCGCGCCGACATCGCGACCGTCGGGGACTGCCGTGCCTACCTGCTGCGCCGCTGCGGCGACGGCTTCGTGGCCACCCGGCTGTCCAGCGAGCACAGCGTGGTCGCCGAGGCGATCGTCGCCGGCCAGGCTCCCACACCCGAGGAGCGCGGCATCGTGACCGAGAGCGTCCGGACGGCGCAGCGCGGCGCGACCGCGGTGGCGACCAGAAGGGTGCAGCTCGTCGACGGCGACCTGCTGATCCTCGCCACCGACGGGGCGTGCGAGGCGGGCGTCGACACCGCCGAGGACATTCCGGGCGTGGCCGACTGGAGGTTCTGCGACGTGCTGGAGGACCTCGCCTCGGTCGCCCGCACCCCCGCCGAACTGGCCTCGTTGCTCTGCCGTCGGGCGGAGGACCTCGGTGGGCACGACAACGCCACCGTCGCGGTGATCGCGATCCGCTCCGCCCGGGAGAAGGTGGTCGCCACCCGGACCAGACCGCGCCAGCGGGCGATGCTCACCGGCGTCGGCGAGTCCCGCGGCACCGGCACGCGCATTTACGGGGAGCCGCGCATTCACGGGGAGAAAGGAAACCGATGAACGACAGGGACCGGCTCGGCGTCGAGGGCCGGATGGACCGGGGTGTCACGAAGCCGGGTGGGGTGCTCCGGCTGACGATCAGCGTGGCCGATCCGCCGCGGGGCCGGCGGGAGGTGGCGGTCGCCGTCGCGGTCGACGCATCCCTGTCGATGCTGCATCCGGCGGCGCCGGACGCGGTCAGCAAGTGGGAGCTCGCGCAGCGGGTTCTGGAACGCGTGCACGGCCTGCTGCCCGACGGCTGTCCGCTCGTGCTGGTGCGCTTCGCCCGCGAGGCGCGAGTGATCAGCGCCGGGCGCCGGCCTGACCGCCTGCCGGCAGTTGACGGCCCCACGAACAGCGACGCGGACTCCTACACCAACATCGGCGACGCGCTCGCCGTCGCCGGGCGGGAGCTGCTCGCGCAGGCGCCGGACGCGGACGTCTACCGGGTCCTGCTCATCACCGACGGTGAGGCCAACATCGGCCGCTGGCAGCCCGAACAGCTCGCCCACATCGTCGCCGGGCTCGGCGACCAGGGCATCGGGACGGACGCGCTGGGCATCGGCGTCGACGCCCGGGACGAGGTGCTCGCCGAGATGGTCGGGGTGTGCGGCCAGACGCAGCACGTCTGGGCGGCGGCCGAGGACGTCGACCGGATCGACGCGATCGTCTCGTCGCTGATCGAACCGGTGGTCGGCGCGGCCGCGGGGCGCGGTGAGCTGCGGGTCCTGATCCGACCCGGCTGGACGGTGGAGGCGCTGCGGCGGATCAAACCACAGCGTCACCTCATGAAGGTGCCGCCACCGACCTCGCGCGGCACCGAGCTGCGGCTGCCGCTACCCGCCGTGAGCACCGGCGAGGACCGTCCGGTCTTCCTGCTCCGGTTGCGCGCTCCGGACACACCGCTCGGCGCGCACACGATTCTTCAGGCCCGCGGCGGGGTGGTCGCCGGTGGACGGCGGCTGGCTGTGGACAGCCGGGCCGACCCGCACGCCGCGCAGCGCTTCCGGGTCACCGTCGAGGCGGATGTCTTCCCGGACGCGGAATCCTCCCTCGAACACGAGGAGAGCATCGCGGAGTTCGACGAGGAGATTGCGAAGCGGGCCAGCTTCGCCCATTCCCGGGAGAGCGTCACCGAGCTGTTCCGGAACGCGGCGCTGTGGGCGGCGGACCGCGGATTCGACGATCTGGCCGACCACTACAACGCGACGCTACGGGCCCTCGGCCAGGGTGTCGCGCCGGCCGACGCGGTGTCGGGAGCCCGGGTCCGGGCGACCCGCACCAGGACCCGGACCCGTGATCTCGTCGAGGCGGACCCCGTGTCCGGCCGGCAACACGGCGGGGCGGCGTCCCGTCGGCGTCTCGACGACGTCCTCGGCAACAGCTGACAATCGGTAGGAGTCCCATGTCCTCGACGACGGTGCTGTTCGACGTCAGTAACATCACCCGGGACGGTTCGCCGGGCAGCTTCGCGCAGATCGGTCTCGGCTGCGCGCACGGCGCCCGCTGCCCGCGCCGGTGCGGCGTGACCGCGCGGCTGTTCGCCGTGGAGGCCGCCGCCCGCCGTGCCTTCGGCGCCGACGCGACCTTTCGCTATGTGGCCGACAACAGCCTGCGCGGCCTGCTCGACGACCTCGCTCCGCTGCAGCGGTACTACCGTGACGGCGCTCTGGCCTGGGCGGCCGAGGCCGACGACATCCTGCTCGAGGAGGCGAGGGCCGTCGGGGGGAAGGTCGTCAGCAAGGACAACTTCTACGGCAAACGCAACATCGACGCCCACGCGTGGATCCAGGGCGACGCCTCGACCTTCTTCGGATGGAAGGTGCTACCCGCCGCCCCGGCGGGCGAGAACGTGAAACTGGTCCGCCGGGCGATGAACCGGATCGACACCGTCACCTGGGAGCGGGCCGCGCGGCAGGACGAGGTGAAGGCGTCGGGCCTGCGGGGGCGACCGGAGGTCGTCGCCGCTGCCCGCGCCAACGCCTATCGCTGCGTGACCCCCGACTGTGTGAACGCCCGGCTGGGGCCGCTCGTGTCGCCACCGATGCGCGTGGCGGGGCGCGGCCAGGGCGCCCGGCTGGTCTGTCCGCTGTGTCGACGCCCGGTCCAGGAGATCGAGACGGATACCGGGCAGGCGGTCGGGGACGCCTCGGGCGCGGCGTCGCCTGTGCCCTCGGCGTCGCCTGTGCCCTCGGCGTCGCGGGACGCGCAGGCCCCCCGGGGAGCGACCGAGCCCCTGGACCTGGATACCCCGGACCGGCAGGCGGGCCATGGCGCACCCGGGGAGGGGAGTCGCAGGACCCTGGCGGACGCGCTCGGGGACGCGCTCGCGGACGACGCCACGATCTTCGATGCTCCCGCTTACATCCCGCCCTCGGGCACCGTGGGGGCGCCGACCATCGTCGGCCTGCCCGCGCCGTCCGGCGCCGGGTGGGATGCCAGGGTGGTGGCGGGTCCGGTCGTGCTGAGAATCGAGGGTGGCGGCACCCAACGTCTCGTGACGTTGGAGGTGGGCACCACGGTCGTCCTTGGGCGCCATCCCGACGACAACCTCGGCTCGGAGCGGCTCGTCGACGTCACAGCCGGGCTCGGTAGCAGTTACGACTACATCAGCACCCGGCACGTGGAGATCACCCTCACGGCTGCCGGCACGGCGATGGTGGTCGACCGCTCCCACAACGGCACCAGTCTGGGCGACGACCGGCTGGTGCGTGACCTGCCCCGGGAGTGGCGTTTCGACGTCCCGCTCCACCTGGCCGGGTCGCTCGTGCGGGTCGGCCGGGTCAACGCGGCTGGGACGGCCGGGACAGCTGGGACAACCAGGACAGCCGGGGCAACCAGGACGGCCGGGGCGGCCGGGCGGCCGGGCGGAACAGGCTGGCGGCTGACCGTCCGGCGCGGCGACGGCTCGTCGTTCGACACTCCGAACGTGGGACCCGGTGAACGTATTGTGCTGGGACGGCAACCGAACGCCGTGCAGCGGACGGCGGACGACCTGATCGTCGTCGACGTCTGCGACCGGCTGCAGATCGACGCCGCCGGCCGGGTCTCGCGGCGCCATCTGATGGTCGGCAACGAGCGCGACGGGACGGTGACGCTCACCGACCTGTCGACGAACGGCTCGTGGGTGGGTGCCCGGAGGCTGACGCCGGGCGTCGCCGAGAGGTGGGACGGCGAGGAGCCGGTCTGGCTGGTCCGCGACGTCGTGGGTCTGGAAGTGCGTGTGACGGGACCCTGGCCGGCCGGCGGGGTGCTCGGGACCGGCGGACCTGGCGGCGGTGGGGTACCCGGAGGTGGCCGGTGAGTACGGTCGCCTCTGATTTGGAGATCGTCGAACGGTTGCGTTACGGGGCGTCCTTCGCGTCGGTGCCGCGCACCTGGGGCCGTGGCCGGTACCGCTGCGTGCGTCATCTCGCCGAGGGCGGCCAAGGTTACGTCGAGCTCGCCCGGGACGAGTGGAGCAACGCCCTGGTCGTCGTCAAGGGCGCATGGTGGGGCGGCCGCGACCACGACATCAATCCCGAGTACGCCAGGACCCAGTACGAGAAGCGCTCGATCGACGTCGAGGACGCGGTCGCCGTGCAGGCGGCGCTCGGCGAGATCACCCACGGGGTGCCGGCCCTGGTGGACGTCGTCTACGGGCCCTCGCCGACCCGGCACGACCATAACGCGCTCGTGACCGGGGGCAACGAGCGGGAGGTCGAGCGGTACAACCGTGAGGCGTTCATCGTCATGCAGTTCATCGGTGACATTGGGCAGATGGTGCCCACCACGCTTGACTCCCGGGTCACCGAGTCCGGCCCGCTCAGCGCCCGCCAGGTCGTCGAGCTGGCCGACCAGATCAGCGCCACGCTGGAGGCGATGCACACGATCCGACCGCAGCGGCTCTACCAGCACGAGGAACGGATCAGGGGATACTGGGTCCACGGCGACGTCAAGCCGGAGAACATCCTCGTCGCTGGTGACCCACCCCGGTACTCGCTCGTCGACCTGTCGACGGCAGCGATCGTCGAGCCGTCGGCCAAGGTCATGCCCACCACCGCGACCCCGGGCTACGCCCCGCCGGGAGCCGAGCCGCTCAGCCCGCAGTACGACCTGCACTGCCTGGCGGCCACCCTGCTGTTCGCGCTGACCGGTGACCGCCCGGACGACTGGCTCGGGGGGGCGACCGAGGCCAGGTCGGCCGCGGACGCCGCCGGTTCCCGGGCTGATGCCGAGGCGCGGGACGAGAAGCTGCGGCAGCTGCGGGGTGAGCTCGCGGCCCGTCGCGTGCACCCCATGCTGATCCGCTTGATCACCGACTGCCTGCCCGCCGATCCGCGTTTCCGGCTCGGCACCGCCACCGTGCTACGTGCGGAGATCGCCGCGGTGCGTACCGCGCTGGTCGCCCGCGAGGTCCTGTCGGATGAGGAGCCGCAACCGTGAGCTGGTGGAACCGGAGCGCGTGGGGGAGCCAGCCCGACGGCGAATCGAAGTCGAACCCGGGGGCGCCCCCGGACCGCGGAGCGGGCTCGAACGGCAGGGCCTTCCAGGGCGGTCGGACGGGATCGACCGGCGCGGCGTCTCCGGGTGGTGGCGGGTATTCGGGGAGCGCGGCGTCTTCGGGTGCTGGCGGGTACCCGGGCGGCACCGCGGGCCCCGCCGGCGCGGACGACTTCGACGACTTCGCGGACCCCGAGCCGCTCCCCGCCGGACCCGCCGGCGCGGACGACTTCGACGACTTCGCGGACCCCGAGCCGCTCCCCGCCGGACCCGCCGGCGGTGCCGCGCCGGCGCAGCGGGGACACCG
>NZ_CDWWXA010000051.1:17898-30652 GCF_977971845.1 Frankia sp. CeCAU1
CCGGCGGAAGCAGCGGAAGCGGCGGAAGTGGCGGAAGCGGCGGAAGCGGCGGACCAGCGTCCGGCGGTCGTGGGCCGCAGCGGCCGGACCTGGCGGGAGATGCCCCGGCGGATCCGCGGCGCCGGGGCCGACTGCCGGGTACGCCTGGTCAGCCTCGCCGGGCTGGGCTTCGGCGCCCTGCGTACGGCCGGCGCGGGCGGCCCGTCGACGCTACGGGTCGGCATGGAGCTGCTCTCGCTCGGCAACCCGCTGACCCCCCTGCTGCTCGACATCGTCGACGGCCCCGACGGGGTGCCCACGGGCTACGAGGCGCCCACGGGTTACATCACGAGCTGGGCGGCCGGCCCGCTCACCGACCCGCTCGAGCGGCAACGCGGCGACGACAGCATGGCCGCGCAGCTTGCGAACGGTGAGTTCGTCGCCCCCGCGGACGTCATGGACATGCTCGCCCCGCTCGGCGCGCTGCTCGACGATGCCGCGACCCAGCTCGGTGTCGTTCCCGTCGAACTCAGCCCGGATCATCTCGTGCACTGCCGGGGATCGCTGCGGCTGGTCGGGTATGGCCGCCACGGGTACGCGCCGGCCCGGGGGGTGATCCCGCCCGCGTCCGAACGTAGCCAGGACACGGTGGAACTGCTCGGCGACGACGTCCCGGCACCGGACGCCCCGCTGGAGGAGTGGCGGGCGGCGCAGGCCCGATCGCTGGCCCGGCTGATCGGGTGGTTGTCCACCGGCCGCCGACCGACCGCCTACGGCGCGGTGACAGGCGGGTCGCGGGCGGCGCGCGAGCAGGCGGTGGACCGGTACCTGCGGGGCTGCGGGATCGACGCCCGGGTTGCTGACCTGCAGCCCGGCCGGCTCCGGGAGGAGCTCACGACGCTGGCCGCCGCGGCGCGGCGCGCGAAGATCACCGAAGATCTCGCCGCCTCCGACGTCATCATCGCCTACCATCACGACACCGCGGCCCGTGGCGGGTTCGGCGACCGCAACCCCCGCTTCGAGCGGGGCCTGGTCGGCGGGACGTACCTGGGCACGGTCGACCGGGTCGACCCCCGGTTCGTCGTGATGAAGCTCAGGTACGGCGTCCGGGTGTTCGTGCCGCGCTCCGGCACCGGGTTCGACGTCGATCTCACCACCGTCCTGCAGGCCGGTGAGCAGCGCCCGGTGACGGTGCGCCGTTTCGACGAGACGCTCACCCCGCGTGGCGATCCCAAGGGCCTGCGGGGGGTGTTCGCGCCGACGGGGACGGAGGTCATGACAGCCGAGCGCCGGGTCAACCCGGAGCCGGTGCGCCTCGCGGCGAGCCTACAGTCCGGGCGGGCGGCGGTCGGCGTGGCCGCCTTCGAGGCCGCGGACCTGTCCAGCCCGCTGGCCGGCCTGCTCGGCGGTTCCGGCTGGCTGCTCTGCCCGCCCGACGACCTCGCCCGGACCCTGGTTGCGCTGCGACGCCTGCGGTCCGCACACCGGGCACCGGACGGCGCAGTGCCCGATCCGGCCCGGATCATCGCCTTCGGCGTCGACCCGGCGGCTCTGACCGAACCGAAGGTTCTGGCGAGCGCCGGCCAGCCGGTGGAGTTCGCGCTGCCGCTGCTCGACGAGGACGGCCAAGCCCACGCTCCGCGCGCCTGGCGGGACCTGCCGCTGGTCGATGACGTCTCGTTGCAGGGGCTGCGCAGGCGCATCGGAGCGACGGCGGGGCAGAGCGCGGCCCGGCGGCTGTTCGCCGCGGCCTTCGCACACCTGCTGGTGAACCCGGACGAGAGTGCCCTCGCGGCCGACACCGGCAGTCCGCAACGCGGTGGGCGTAGCGCAGTCATGACGATGCTGCAGGAGATCGGTCGGGCGTTCGCCGGGCGGCCGGACCTGATTGTCACGGTCACCGCGGAGCTCGCCGAGCAGCAGAGCGTCCTGGCGGCCCGGGACAGCGCGAAGATGCTCGACGAGCTCGCGGCGGTCCTGCGGCCGCTGCCGGCCGAGCGCCGGATCGTCATCGACGTGATGCGGCTGGTCAGGCGGGAGCGGATCCGGCCGGAGACCCGCCGGATGCTGCTCGCCGAGACGCTGCCCGCGATCGGTGTCCTCACCGGTTGCTGGGGTGACGTCTGGCAGATCACCGCGGTCGGCCTGACCGAGCTGACCGAGGCCCTCGAACGGGTGGCCGCGACCGGGCAGGTGCTGGCCCGGGCACCCCGACTTGACCGCGACGCGGTCGTCTCGCTCGCGGTCGCCGGCGCGGCGCCGGCGGTGGTGCGGTGCGCGCCGCTGCTGCCCGTCGATCTGATCCGGGAACTCACGGAACGTGCCCGGGTGACGCCCGAGGTGCTGCGGGGGGGAACCAGCCCGGTGAGTGGGCGGCCCGGCAGCGGCATCGTCCACCGGATCGAGCTGTTTGCGCGGGCCGGCGCCGATGCGGTGCCCGGACTCACCGAGGACGAGGTCCGCCGGTTCGTGCTCGACGGCGGTGCGGACGGCGGTGCGGACGGCGGCGTGGACGGCGGTGCGGACGGCGGCGTGGACGGCGGTGTGGAGGAGGGCGCGACTGCCTCCGCCGAGGACGTGTCGGCCCCGGTCGCGGACCCGCGGGCCGCATTCGCCGACACCCTGGTCGTCGCCCGTGACCCGGACTGGATACCGGACTGGTGCGCGGCCCTCGCGGCCGCCGGCGGGCTGGCTGCCGACGAGGTGCGGGACCGGGCGATCGAGGAGAACCTCCTGGCCGGACCGGGTCCGGTGCCGCCGTCGCGGTGGGACCCCGACATCGCCAGGTGCCTCGCCGAACGGTGGAAGACGACGAGCCTGGCCGAGCTGATCGAGCTCGGGCGGGTGCTGGCCGCGGGTGACCTGCTCTGGATCCGCTCGGTGGCCGTCACGGTCGGGGTGTCCGTGTCGGAGGTGGTCGACGCGGCACTCGCCCAGCGCCTGCTCGGCCAGGTGCGGCCACCGTCACCATCCGACTGGTCCCATGTGGACGTCGCCTCCTACCTCACCGAACGGTGGACCGCGGTGCCGTTGGTGGCGTTGCTCGACGTGGCCCGGGACCTGACGCGGTCGAGTGTCGGCTGGCTGCGCGCGGTGGCCGACGCCGCCGCGGTCCCGGTTTCCAGCGCGATCGACCGGGCCGTCGCGGAGGGTGTCCTCGACGAGGCCTCGCCGACGGACGCGGCGCTGCCGCCGCTGATTGCCGGTTACGTCGCCGCACGCTGGGACGAACGGTCGCTGCGGGACATCATGGCGACGGTCCGGGTCCTGGTGGACAGCGACCTGGAGTGGCTGCGCTCCTTCGGCGCCGCGCTCGGCGCGAATCCGGGCGACCTCGTCGACGAGGCCGTCACGGCGGGCCTGCACCAGGCCGACCCGCCGCCCGATCCCGTCTGGTGGGCCGATCCGCGCGTCGTCGCGTTCGCGCGATCCCGGTGGGGCGTCCTGCCGCTCGACACCCTGCTGAAGATCGTCCGATGCCTCGCCGTCGAGGACATCGTCTGGACCACGCAGTTCGCCGAGCTTGTCGCGGCGGACCCGTCGACGGTGATTGAGACCGCCTTCCAGGAGAACCTGCTTGGCAGGCCGGGCATGTCGGCGTGGGCGGTCGCCCTGTTCGACGACGACGTCGTCGGGCTGTACCTGTCCCGGCGCTGGGGTATCCATCCGCTCGCCGAGACCCTGAACAGGGCCAGCCTGATCGGGGCGGCGCGCGACTGGCTGGTCCGGCTCGCCCGGATGTCCGGACAGGACGTGGCCGACGTGCTCGACACCGCGATCGCGGAGGGCGTCCTGCGCCGCGGGGCGCCCTCCGTGCCCCCCTCGCTGGAGGGTGTCTCCGCGCCCTATCTGGCCGCCCACTGGGGCACGATGCCGCTGCCCCGGCTGCTCGTCGAAGCGGCGCGCGCGGCCCGGGGCGAGTCGGACCCCACGGGACCCCTCACCACCGGTCCGGCGGGGCCGGCCACCACGGGTCCATCCGGTTCGTCCGGTCGGGTTGCCGGTTCGTCCGCGTCCTTCGCGGCGGAGGTCGCGTCGCTGGTCGCGCTCGACCCGGCTACCGTCGCCGCGACCTGCGGTGCCCGTCTGGTGCGGGTGGCCGCCGCGTTGCACGGGGCGCCGCGCCTGGTGTCGGCGCTGGGCGCGTTGGACCCGCCCGCCCGGGCCTGGTTGTTGGCGGTCGCCGACCTGCTGCCCGCGGGCGCGGCCGAGGTGGATCTGGCCGTCGCCGCCACCACGGACGACCCGGTCGCCGTGGTCGGCCTGGCTCTGGAGCACGGCATATCGGTGACCGAGGCCGCTGCCGCGGCCGCGTGCCTCGGCCGGGTACCCGAGGCCGACCGGCCGGTGCTCGCGCCGCTCGGGAGGCTGCTCGCCCGGATACCCGTGGCCGTGCTGGCGACACTCGCCTCGCTCGACCTGGAACCCGCGGTGCGCCGGGCCCTGGCCGACGTCGAACAGGCACATCCGGGCGCCGTGGACGTGGTCGCGCGGCACGGGGCGTCGGCGGCGACCATTGTCACCGGGCCCCGGTCGCAGGCGATGATCTCGCTGCTGCAGCGGATCGAGCCGACACCGGGCCTCGTGCCGTGGATCCTGACCGCGGGTCCCGAGGCGGCGGTCGCGGTCGCCACGGCCGGTCCCGGTGTCATCGACGTCGCAGCCCGGGCCGCCGACGCCTGGCGGCGCTGCGACGTCACCGGCCCACTCGCCGCGATCAAGATCGCCTGGGAGGCGACCGGCCCGACGGACCGGGTCTGGCCCGTCCCGGCCGCGGGCGTCAGCCGCCGGGGTGACAACCTCATCCGGCTGGCCATCACCGTCTATCCCCTCGCGGCGCGCGGACGTTCGGCCAGTGAGATCCTGAGCATCCTCGCGCGCTGACCCGCGGCCACCCCGCCCGCCCCGCTGTCACGCATGCCGCTGTCACGCATGCCGCCGTCACGCACGCCGCCGTCACGCACGCCGCTGTCACCGCTGTCGTCATTGTCACCGCGGCGGGGGCGGCACTGCTAACCTGGGCGACATGCAGCGCGCTGGCCTGACGACGACGCCGGAGAGTGTCCCGGCGCGCTGACAGCCGTTCTTCTGTCGAAGCCCCGGGGCGGATGCCCCGGGGCTTCGCCTTGTGGTCATCCGCCCTACCTGCCGCGAGGTGAGGAGACCACGGTGTACGACCACCGCAAGCTCGGTCGCGAGCTGGAACTTTTCGATACCGACCCGCTGATCGGGTCGGGTCTGCCGTACTGGCTGCCCGCCGGTGCCGTCGTACGGCACACCCTGGAGGAGTACATCCGTGGCGTGGAGCGTCGGGCCGGTTACCAGCACGTGTACTCGCCCGTGCTGGGCAAGCGGGAGCTGTACGAGATCTCCGGCCACTGGTCCCATTACCGGGACGACATGTTCCCGCCGATGGATCTCAGCGGGGAGCGGCTTGGCGGGGAGCGGCTTGGCGGGGAGCAGATGGTGCTGCGGCCGAGCCTCTGCCCGCACCACGCGTTGATCTACCGCTCCCGCGCGCACAGCTACCGCGATCTCCCACTCCGGATGGCCGAACTGGGTGGCATGTACCGCTCCGAACTGTCGGGGGTACTGGGCGGGCTGACCCGGGTGCGGGCGATCCAGCTGAACGACGCGCACATCTTCTGCGCTCCGGAGCAGGTCGCCGACGAGGCGCGCGTGGCGCTGGAGCTGATCCGCGAGGCCTACGGCGCGTTGGGCGTCAGCCCGGCCCGCTACCGGCTCTCCCTGCCGGGGCCGGGCGGGAAGTACGTCGGCGACCCCGGCATGTGGCGGCGGTCCGCCGCCCTGCTGACCGAGGTCCTCGACGCCGCGGGGGTGGCCTACGAGGCCGTGGAGGGGGAGGCGGCCTTCTATGGCCCGAAGATCGACGTGCAGATCGTCGACAGTGCCGGCCGTGAAGCCACCCTGTCCACCGTGCAGATCGACTTCCATCAGCCAGAACGGTTCGATCTGCGCTACGCGGGCCCGGACGGCGCGATGCGCCGGCCGGTCATGGTCCACCGCAGCGTTATCGGCAGCGTGGAGCGGGCCGTGGCCCACCTCATCGAGTCGCACGGCGGTGCGTTTCCACCATGGCTTGCGCCCGTGCAGCTGGTGGCCCTTCCGATCTCCGACGCCGAGGTACCCCACGCCCTCGCGCTGGTCCGGCAGGCGGCCGACCGGGGACTGCGGGCCGAGGCCGCCGGTCCGCAGCGCGGCACCCTGGGCGCGCGGGTCCGGGCCGCTCGTCTGGTGCCCTACCAGGCGATCATCGGTGCTCGGGAGGCAGGCGACGAGCGGGTCTCCCTGCGGTTGCGGGACGGGCGCCGCCTGGAGGCCCGGCCCGCCGCGGAAGTCCTGGCCGGCATCGACCTCCTGACAAGCGCGCACAGCACTGATCTATGGACCGATCCGCGGGGACAGGCCGGGGGCAGGTAGGGAATTCGGCGTTTGCCGACGGCGCCGATCATTGAGGCCGGCGAGGAGTCGAACTCGAGCCGATTCGGACTGTCAGCAGCAATATATACCGGCCGCGCCCGGATGAAGTCCTGGCGGGCGGCCGACGGTCCGTCGCGCCGATGATGGGTATGGCTGGGAGCAACCGAAGAGGCCGGACCGAAGAGCCGGTCGGTGCCCATCCTGGACCCTGGAGGATCGGCTCGCCGACCGGCGGGAGCGGAGAACAGGAGGCCGCGGTGCCGTGATCCCAGATGAGGAGATCAACGAGTTGTTCGCCATCCCGAGCCCGTGCGCGACGCTGTACCTGGGCCTGTCCGATCAGATGGACGGGATTGCGGCGGATCGGGCGGTCCGGTGGCGGCACCTGCGCGACAGCCTGGCCGCCGACGGGGCGGATAGCGCGACGCTGGGCGCATTGGACGAGGTTGTGGCGTCTCTCGGCCCGCAGAACGCCGCTCTCGCGGCGTGCGCCGCGGATGGCAGGGTGGTCTGGTGTCATCGGCTGCGACGGCAGGTGGCGGACCGGGCCGTCTGGGGCTCGCTGCCCTGCACGTTGCCGATGCTTGCCTACCGGCAGAGCAGCGTGCCCTGTGTGGTCGTGCTCACCGACCGGACGGGCGCCGACCTGCGGGTGGCCGGGGACGGACTGCGGTTCGCCGGTGAGGTCGTCGGCTCCGACGACGAGATCGAGCGCAATGCCCCCGGCGGCTGGTCGCAGCGCCGCTACCAGGATCGTGCCGAGGACTCGTGGGATCACAACGCCGCGCAGGTCGCCGAGGCGGTGACCGAGCTGGCCGAGCGGGTGGACGCCGCGCTGGTGGTTCTCGCGGGAGACGTCCGGGCCGTGCAGCTGCTGCGCAAGCATCTGCCGCCCCGGGTGATCCCGCTGGTCCACCAGCTCGAACACGGGGGACGTCACCCCGGGCGGAGCGACCGGTTTCATTCCCAGGAGGTGCGGGAGCTGGTCGAGGCCGAGGTTCGCGACCGGACCCGCGCCGTGCTCGACCGCTTCGCCGAGGACCGCGCACATGGCCGGGCGGTCGACGGGGTGCCCGCGACGCTCGACGCGCTCGTCCGCGCTCAGGTGGGCACGCTGCTCGTCGTCGACGACCCCGGCGACGACCGGGCCGCCTGGTACGGGCCGGAGCCCGGGGACGTCGCCACCGAGCCGGGCGCGCTGGCCCGGCTGGCCCGCCGGGCCGGGTCACCACCGACCACCGGCCGGTTGGCGGATCTGGCCGTGCGGGCCGCTTGGGGCACCGGCGCGGCCGTGCGGGTCCTGCCTGCCGATCTGCCCGGCGCACCGACCGACGGTCTCGGTGCCCTGCTGCGCTACCCGTCCCCGTGACCTGTGTCGAGCGTGTCGATGAACTGCAAAGACGCCGGGGTGGCGACCACCCGCACGTCCCAGCCGGCGGACTGCACCTGCCCGACGAAGGCGGGAAGGTCCCTGGCGGGGTACCCGCCACCGCAGGCGACTACGTAGAGATTGCGATTTCCGTCGGTCATGGCGAAACCTCATTGTGGTTGTGTTGGAAGATTTCTGCGGTTTTCGTCTCGTCGGGAACTCTCCCGTGTCGCGCCTCGTCATCGGGGCAGGAAATACTTTTCTATATCGAAAAATCAAAAGTTATCAACACCCGGATCCGGGTGCGAGGCGGATCCGGGTGCGGGTCGTCCCTGCAGGGGCGGGGCAGGTCAGATCCGGGTGAAGGCCTCCGCGTCACGACGGAAGCGGTCCAGCTCGGTAAGACTGATCGTCGGCCGGGCCAGCCGGGCGGCGTCCAGCAGGTCCTGTGTGCTCAACGGGGTCACCGCCGGGCCGTGGCCGCCCCCGCCGCTTTCCGCTCCCGCCCCGGTGCCGACCTTCACCCCGTCGGCGGCTCGGTGGAAGGCTGCGGCAGCGGAGCGCTGCACGACCGCCGAGAGATCGGCCGGCGTGAACAGGTCGGTGGCCGCGACGACGGCGTCCAGATCGATGTCCTCCTTGTTCGCGACCCGGTCCAGCAGCCCATCGAGCAGCACCCGGCGCCCCTTGGCGTCCGGCGGTCCGACGGGGAGGACGAGATCGAACCGGCCGGGCCGGATGAACGCGGGATCCAGCGCCGAGACCGCGTTGGTCGCGCAGATCAGCAGCCGGCCCTGCACCCCGCGGAACTGCGGGATCGCCTTGAGCAGTTCGTTGACGACGGACTGGTTCTCCGGTCGGGTCTCGCGCGACTGGGCGATCTCGTCGACCTCGTCGATGAACACGACGACCCGCTCGACCCCCATGAGGTCGTTGATCGCTGACCGCAGCTCGGCGGCGAGCCCACTGCCGCCGGAGGCCAGCCGTGAGGGCAGCAGCTCGACGAACGGCCATTCCAGCCGGGCGGCGACCGCCCGGGCGAAGGACGTCTTACCGGTGCCGGGCGGCCCGAACAGCAGCATCGCCGTCGGGATGACGACTCCGTACGCCTCGGCGAGCTCCCGTTCCCGAACCGGCAGCAGCAGCCGCTTCTCGATGAGCGCGCGCTCCTCCTCCATCCCGGCGAGGTTGGACCACTCGGAGGCGCTCAGCAGCGCGCCGCCCCACCGCTCGACGGTGGAGACGTCCGCCGGGCGCAGGGGAATCTGCTTGTCATAGAGTACCTGCCCGGTAGCGGTGAAGCCGCGGTTGAGGAACGCCTCCTCACCCGGCTGCCCGGGGGTGATCAGCGTGGTGATCCGCCGGCAGCCGGCGTGCAGGAGCAGGTTTTCCACGCTCTGCAACAGGCTGGAACCAATGCCGTGGTGACGCCAGGCGGGCGCGATGGCGACCGTGAGCACCCGGCCTTGGCCGCCCTCCTTGCGCCCGACCGCGGCACCGACGAGATGCTCGCCCGCGACGGCGACCACCGCGGGGGACTCGGTGTCCGGGAGTTCGTGCCGCAGCGCCAGCACGGTGTCGGTGAGGTTGATGGGCGGGCCGCCCGGGGTGCTCCTCACTTCCTCCAGCAGGCGTACTGTCGCCGCGTAGTCGACGGTCTCGTAGGGACGGATGTGCCAGATGGGCACGCTGGCTCCTTCAAGTCGGTCACCGACGGATCGTCGACTCGACAATGCCCTTCTGCTCCGCCCCGATCAGCAGGGACTGACGAAGCTTTCTGACGGGACCTTGGGACTGCCACCCCCGGCCGAAGGCAATCTCCGTGCCTGTATGTGCCCTCCCTGGGCGGGGCAGCCCCTACTCCTCCGGCCTCGCCGGCAGCTGTTCGACGAGTGACGCGAAATAGCCGGCGCTGAGCATCAGGTCGAGCGTAAGGCGGGTTCCCCCGCCGGGAATACAGGGTGGCAGGGGCCGATGCGGTGTCGGTGGAGGCGCGGTCGCGGCCGGTGGACCGTTCGCTCATCACAAGGCCACGATGCGGCCGTGACACGTTGGCCTTTCCGTAAAGGGGCGGTAACATCACGTTCCTAGGGTTGCGCGTCATGAGCGAGTTGACACGACGTAATCTGTTCCGGCACGGCACGGCGGCGGGGGCCGTGGTGGTCCTGTCCGCCGAAGCGTTCAACCTGCTGGCGGCGAGCCCGGTGGGCGCGGCGACGGGAGGCTACGGGCCGCTGGTGGCCGACCCGGCCGGCAAGCTCGATCTTCCCGCCGGCTTCCACTACAAGGTGATCGCGAAGGCCGGTACCTGGGGTCAGGCGCCCTACAACGAGCCGTTTGACCGGCTCGACGATCCGGGTAGCCCGCCGTACCCGACCAAGTTCGACGGCACCGGCTCGTTTCCTGGGACGCAGGGCGGGACGATTCTGGTGCAGAACCACGAGCAGGACGCGGTGAACCCGGGCGCGCAGTTCACGCCGGTGGTGCCCAAGACCACCGGGGCCGCGGTGTACGACGGGTCGGCCACGAACGCGTTCGGTGGCACCACGAACATCGTGCTGGACGTCAACGCGAACGTGCAGCGTCGCTACGTGAGCCTGGCCGGCACGATCCGCAACTGCGCCGGCGGGGTCACCCCCTGGGGTGCGTGGCTGACGTGCGAGGAAACAGAGTCGATCATCAGTGGTGGCAAGCGGCACGGCTATGTCTTCGAGGTCGACTCGCTGGGCCGCCGCACCACCGGGGCGCCGTTGACGGCGCTGGGCCGCTTCGCGCATGAGGCGGTCGCGGTCGATCCCAAGACCAACTTCGCCTACCTCACCGAGGACGCGAGCGGCCCGAACGGCCTGCTCTACCGGTTCCGCCCGACCCGGGCGACGGGCCAGTTCGGTGACTACGCGGCGGGCGGCTGCCTGGAGGCGCTGCAGGCCTGGACCGCGGCCGGCAACCCGATCGACGACCTTTCCCAGATCACCAAGGTCGGCACCAGCCTGACAGTGAAGTGGGTGCCGGTGCCTGCTCCCGACCCGGACGGGACCGACGCCTCGCCCTCGATCCGCAAGCAGTTCGCCTACCCGGGCCGCCCCGCCACCCTGGCGGCGGCCAGCCCCGACCGGGTGACCCGGTCGAAGAAGTTCGAGGGCGCCTTCTGGGCCCGGGACGCGGCCTGGATCAACGCCAGCTATGCCAAGAAGGCCGACCTGCCCGCCTCCGTCAGCTACCCCGCGCTGCCCCCCACCGTCCACGATGGCCAGGTGTGGAAGTACCAGCCCGCCGCCGAAACCCTGACTCTCGTCGCGCTGCTGCCGTCCCACGAGGCCGCGGACGACTACGACACGCCCGGAGTCTTCGACGGGCCCGACAACCTGTGCATCACCCCGCATGGTGGGGCGTTGTTGTGTGAGGACGGCGACGGGCTCAACTACGTCGTCGGTCTCGACCGCCAGGGCAGCCCCTTCGCCTTCGCCCAGAACAAGATCCTGTTCCAGGATGGTGCCGACAAGATCTACCGGGAGTTCGTCGGCTCCTGCTTCTCCACCAACGGCCGTTACCTGTTCGTCGCCACCCAGGACCCGGGCATCGCCTACGCCGTCACCGGCCCCTGGCACACCGTCTGATCTCACCCGAGGCCTGATCTCACCCGCGGCGGCCCGGCCGGCCGTCCCCAGGCGCGGTCGGCCAGGTCTTGCGGTCGGCCAGGTCTTGCGGTCGGCCAGGTCTTGCGGTCGGCCAGGTCTCGCGGTCGGCCAGGTCTCGCGGTCAATGGTCCGGGCAAGAGGGGGCCGGGCAAGGGGCAAGGCGGTGCCAATCGAGGTGATCACGCACCGCCGGGCCGCGGCCCATAGCAGCGACGGCGCTCAGGCCAGCAGCGACCGGCCCAGGTGGTCGCTCGCGTCCCGGACACCGGGGAGCACGAAGAAGTAGCCGCCACCGGTCGGGCTGATGTAGTCGACGAGCGGCTCGTCGATGAGCCGGGTCTGCGTCGCCTCGAACTGCCGGATGATGTCCTGCTGGTAGCAGCAGAAGACCAGGCCCATGTCGAGGTTGCCGTTGCTGTCTGTTCCCCGGTCGTAGTTGAAGCCGCGGCGCAGGATGCGGGAGTTGTCGGTGGCCGCGGTGCGCGGGTTGGCGAGCCGGATGTGCGCGGTGAGCGGGATGGCCGTGCCCTTGGGGTCGCGGGCGTAGTTGGGAATGTCGGTCTCCGCGGTGCCGTCCAGCGGTGCCCCGGTGTCCCGTCGCCGGCCGATCATCGTTTCCTGCTCGTTGAGGGAAACCCGGTCCCAGAATTCCACCAGCATCCGGATGATGCGGACGACCTGGTAGGAGCCGCCGGTGGTCCAGCGCGGCTCGCCCGCACCGTCCACCCAGACCAGCCGGTCCATGTCGGCGGCGCTGGTCACATCGGGGTTGACGATGCCGTCCTTGAAACCGAGCAGGTTTCGCTGCGCGCCGGCTGGCCGGGGCTGGCTGTGGAAGCCGTCGATCCGCCACCGCAGTTGCATGCCGCCGCGGGTGTGCCGGGCGATGTCGCGCAGCGCGTGCAACACCGTGTCCCGGCTGTTCGCACACAGCTGCAGGCTGAGATCGCCGTGGCAGTCGGCGGGGTTCAGGTTGTCGTTCGGGAAGGTACGCATCGGCGCCAGCCGCCGGGGACGCCGGTCGGCCAGACCGAACCGGCCGTCGAACAGGGAGGCGCCGACCCCGACCGTGACGGTGAGCGCGTCCGGGGGCACGGTCGGCCCGAGGACCCCGCTGTCCGACGGTGGGGCGACGGTGCCCAGGTCGGCCGGAGCACCGCCGGCGGTGAGGAACCGGGCCCGGGCGGTGATCGTCTTGAACAGGTCGGTGAGCGCGGCCCGGTCGCCGGCGATGACGTCGAAGGACGCGAACATGGCCGCGGCCGGCTGCGGGGTGAGGATCCCGGCCTGGTGCACGCCGTGGAAGGGAACCACCTCGTCGGAGCTT
>NZ_CDWWXA010000051.1:30966-32307 GCF_977971845.1 Frankia sp. CeCAU1
TGGTGGTGAGCACCGCAGCGCCGGTTCCGGCCGCGACGGTGGTGGCGCTGCCCGCGGCCGCGGCGCCCGCGGCGAAGGCTCCGGCGAGGAAGGAGCGGCGTCCCATCCGCCCGCCGTCGGACCCGGGGCTCATCCGGTACTCCTGATCTCGAGGATGCCGGGGATCGGTGCGAGGGTCTCCAGCAGCGCGCCCAGGCTGCCGTTCAGCTTCTGCCGGTCGGCGAGTGGCAGCCGTCCCGGCGGGATCCAGGTGCCGTGTGGGTTGCCGACCCGCCGCACCAGCGCGCCGAAGGCGCCCAACTGCTGGCGGGCCGCGGTCAGCGCGGCGGGCGACCGGGTCTGCAGCACCGGCGCGATCACGGTGAGCAGTTCCCGGGTGCCGTCCACGTTTGCGCTCGCGGTCGCCAGAGCCGTGCCGCTGCCCTGATCGGCGGCGCCGGTGAGCTGGAACTGCAGCGTGTTCTCCAGCACTTCGTGGGTGCGCAGGGCCAGGTCGTTCGGATCGAATTCCTGGGTGGGGAATGCCGCCCGCAGCCCCGCTACGTCGCTGGACAACCCGACCGCCGACGCGGCCAGCGAGGCGGCCGACTCACCGTGCCACAGCCCGTACTCGATCCGGTAGAAGCCGGTGAAGTCTGGGTCGTGCACTCCGCCGGGCAGCCCGGCAGGCAGTCCGTTGATCTTGGAGTCGAAGTCCCCGAAGGTGCCGTAGGCGGCGCCCAGGCGCTCGTAGTCGAGGTGGGCGGGCAGCCAGTCCCGGCGGGCCGCGTCCAGGTCGCCGTGTTCCACGTCCGCGCGCAGCGTGTCGACGCTGCCCTGCAACGTCACCAGGCCGACGGTGACGAAGGCGCGGTAGCCGCGCAGCGGGCCGCTCATGGTCTCTGCCGTCACGGGGAGGATGGAGGCGGCCCCGCTGGCCGCGCCCGCCACCCGTTGACTCGCGGACAGCAGCCGCTTACCGCCGTCCGGCAGGCATTCCCAGGCATAGGTGCCCCCGCCGATGGTGGCCGACAGGGGTCGGGTGGTTCCGGGCGCCAGCAGCTCGATCTCCGCATGGATGGCACCGGTCGCCGGGTCGATGAGGCGGACCTCCGCCGTTTGGGCGCTGCCGTTGTGGACGGTGAACGTCTGCCTGCCCGGCCGGGGCGCCGCCCAGCCTGCCGCGCAGGAGCCGCCGGTCACCTCGATCGTCCCGCCGCTGCCGCCGCTGGACGACGGGCCGAGCGCGAGGATCGTGGCGCCGGCGGCGAGGGCCGGCACCGCGACGATGGCGGCCGGCAGCGCCCACCGCGGCAGCCGGTGGCCAGCCGACGCTCCCGTCGGGGCCGGCGGGGCCGGCCC
>NZ_CDWWXA010000052.1:0-653 GCF_977971845.1 Frankia sp. CeCAU1
CCGTAGAGGTAGAGGACCAGGGCCTCGACCCCCGGCCCGTACTGGGCCGAAGCCGGCACCCCCGCGGGTGCCTCGGCCCGGGTCCGGGTGGCGCAGCAGGCGCACTCCCGCTCGACAAGCCGGTGCCCGACGACCACGGGCTCGACCGGCGCCAGGTCCACGACCTGGCGGCGTTCCACCCGCGTGACCGGGGCGAGCACCAGCGGATCCCCACAGCCCCGGCACGCCGCGGGCTCGTGGGTGACGACCCGGTCCGGGTCCTCGGCCAACGCCAGCGTCGACCCGGGATGGCCTTCCTGCCCACCGGGCCGCCGCCCGGACTTCTTCCGCAGCGACTTCGGCTCCGGCTTGGCCAGCCCATCCAAGCTCGGCGGCTTCGATGAGTTCCGCGAGTTCTTCCCCAGCCGGGCGTTCAGCTCCGTAATCTCGGCGTTCGCCTTCCCCAACGCGGCCCGCAGCTCGGCGATCTGGGCCGCCTGCGCCACGACCAGCACCGCCAGTTCCTCATACGAGGACGCGGGCCGATCGACAGGCGACACACCAGCAGCCTACGGACCAGCCACCCACCGCGAGCACCCCACGCCCACAGCGACCGGTACCCAAACAACCCGACCCGCGACAACAGCAATCGATCAAGAGTGCTGACCAGTTAC
>NZ_CDWWXA010000052.1:1124-23532 GCF_977971845.1 Frankia sp. CeCAU1
ACGCGTACGCACGTCACACATCATCACCGCGCCACCAGTTCCCGTGATCTGGGTGCAACACCCACCACTCGGGCGGGAATGGTCAGCCCCTGATGGCCCGTTGTTGCGCGTTCGCGTAGACGAGTTGAAGTAGGTCGGAGCCGGTGACCACCGTGAGGACGGATGCGGCGAGCCGCGTCGGCCAAGGCGCGGCGACCAGGCCGAAGACGGAGCCGGTGGCCATCCACTGCGCGGTGCAGAACGGGCAAGTGAGTAGCTCACCCACGCTGTGCCGGGCCGGGGGATACTCGCGGACCTCCTCGGCGAGTTCCGCCGGTCCCGCGGTGCCGCGGAAGCGGGTGAAGGGAGCGCGCAGCGGGCTCGTCACCGGGTCCTTGGTGATAATGCGGCTCAGCTTGTGCGTGGCGATCGTGACGAGAAGCAGGTCGGGGACCGCGAACCGCTCGGGCAGGACCGCACCGGACACCCGGCCGATCAGCCCGAGAGCCGCGCACAACCCGCCATACGCCGACAGGGTGGCAAGATAGCTGCGCAGCGGGCGGGGCTCGTCGCCCGCGTACTCGCTCTGTTCCTGGCGCGCCGTGTTGGTCAGGCGGGCCAGGACACCGGTTTTCGGGGCACGCATCATGTCGGATGCCTGCCCACCGTCTCCGACGGTAACCAGGCGGAACATGCCCCGCGACACGCCCCGCCTGCCGCCGCCCGGCCCGGGTCCGTGCGGCGGGAGGAAGGGTCATGCTCTCGTCGGCCGATCTGGACGGGTTTGTCGCAGCTTTCGGGTGGTCGGCCGGGTCTCGTTCGGGTTTCGTTCAGGACTCCGGTGCCGCGTCCCCGTGGCCGTTCGCGTTGGCACGCCGGGTGGTCGTGTTGAACATGCGGGTGAGGTACTCGGTGCGCAGGACGCCGCGGCCGTCGGCTCCGACATAGCCGACATCGCGGGTGAGGTAGCCCTCGGGGTAGGTGTAGCCGGCGGCGGTGACCTCGCCGTTGCGGGTCCACCAGGCTTTGCGCTGGGTGCGGCAGCGGTCACAGGAGTGGATGACGTGGTAGGCGCGGGCCTCACGGTCCCAGGTGGCGCTGTGGGGCTGCCAGCGGTGTCCCATGGTGCGGCATTCCACGAAGCTCACGGGCAGGTCGTGTGCCCAGGACTCGATGCTGCGACGGGGGGACTGCTCGGCCATCAGGGTGTTGGCCCCTTTCCGGGGAGACGGTGCGCGGGACGGGAACGACGAACGTAACGGTGGGAGAACGCCGACGGTCTCCTGGAGTGATCCTGCCATCCGGACCCGGTGTGGGTCTCTTCGGTGGGCATGCTGGCGCGCCCCCTGTGACCAGGGTGTATTGGCAATGGACGGCCTACTGTAGTGGGTACGGAGGCAGCGTTGTCGTGCACGCGATTCACGCTGCCGCCTGCTTCGCCGCAAGCATCGACACTTTCGGTGAACGGCCTGCCGTCGTGGGGCGCGCGGGACGGGGAGCCCGAGGCCGAGGTGGAGGCCGAGGTGGATGTGCACGGCTTCCAGCACGCTCACCCGGGCATGGCCGCCGATGGCGAGTACGACGGGCCGATGATCACCTTCTTGCCTGTGGGTGCCCCTGCGGTAGTGGCATGCAATCGTGGAAGAGTGCGGGGACATCGGCCCATGGGCGGTCACGGGGGTGCGAGCCGGACCGCGGTGCTGGTGTGCCAGGGGCGGGCCGTCGCGCACGGGCGCATCGCTGTCGACCGGTTCGACGATCCGACAGCGATGATGTTTCTGCGCGCCGACGAACGGGGCGTTGTCGAGTGGGTGCGCGGTGGTGTCCCGCCGCGGGGGTGGGGGGCGCGGCTTGAGTTTGAGATGGTGCGGGCCTGCGGTGAGGTGATGGTGCCGCGTACCGTCGCCATCGACGAGGCCCTCCGGGAGGCTGTCGGCGGGGCTGTCGGCGATCGGGGGGTGCGGCGGGCGGAGCAACTGGTGGTTCTCGGCGCGGGCCTGGACGGACGGCCCTGGCGGATGCCGGAGCTCGCCGGCGTCGCCGTATTCGAGGTCGATCATCCGGCGTCCCAGCGGGACAAGCTCGACCGGCTCGGGGACGCGGATCGGCTCGGGGACGCGGGGCCGCCGGGAACGGCACCGCGCTTTGCGCCGGTGGACTTCAGCCGTGACGACCTCGACGCGGCCCTGACGTCGGTGGGGCATCGGCCGACGGTGCCGACGGTCTGGATCTGGGAGGGTGTCGTGCCCTACCTCACCCGTGGCCAGGTCGCCGCCACGACCCGGGTCGTGGCGGGGCGCTCGACCCCGGGAAGCCGCCTGATCGTTCATTACCACGCGCCGGCGCTCTCGGCGTTTCTCGGCCGGCTGGCGGCACGGGTGCTGACTGTCGTGTCACGGCGCCCCGATCCCATGGCCCGCGAACCCAACCGCTCGGCATGGACCCCCGCCGCGATGCGTCGGATGCTCGCCGCCCACGGCTTCACCGTCCGCCGCGACGACGACCTGCTCACGCTCGCCCGGTGGCTGGCGGTGCCGGTTCGGCACCGCCAGTCGCTGCGCAACGGCCACGTCGTCGTAGCCGACCTCCTCGTGGCCGACCTCGATACGGTCTGACCCGCCCTGGTCTGACCCCACCTCGCGCGCTCCGCTCACGCGAACCGATCCGCCAGTCACCCTGATCCGCCCGTCACCCGACCTACTTACAGTCTGTAGCGCCCTCGTGGGTTTCGGTTGGGGTTGACCGGGGATGATGTCCAGGGCACCCGTGTGGGGAAACCTGCGAGACCGCACTCGGCGATCGTGGCGACCGACCGGCAAGACACTGCGGACCGTACGCCGGTCGGTCGTCTCCGCAGCCGGGCACCGGGGGAACCGGAGGAGGTGGGAGGGGCCGGGTCAGAGCCGGTTGCGCAGCAACTGCTTGCCCTCCTCGGCGCCCTTGCGGCTTTCGTTCTGCGCCCGGCGGAACAGGCTCGCCAGCTCCTGGTCGTCGTCGCGCTCGGCGTCGCCGATGTAGGTCTCCAGCCGCAGCGCGTTGCTCAGACACCTCTCCGTGAACCACAGCAGGTCGTACTGGGCGTCCTTCGTGCCGGTGACGTTCCCGGTCTCGGCTGTCGTGGTCATCTGATCGGCTCCCTTCATCGGGGTCTGCGGATACACATCCTTCGGAGTACCAGTTCCCGCACGGGCCGCTCTTACCCGTCTGTCCGTCCGTGGCCGTCCGTCCGTGGCCCGAGCACGAGCGACCAACCGCAGAAGATCGACAGCCCGCTCGACACGATCTACGATCACGTCCGCGCCGTCCATGGCACCGCCTCCCCTCGGGTGATCCGTCATGATCCGTCGTCTATGACCCCCTACCGGTGTGGTGTTCCGTTTTGTAAGACCCCGGGGTATCATCGGTTGCCGGCCGGGACTGAACCCGCAGGCCATCGGTCATGATCGAGAGCAGGGGTCGAGCGTGGTCCGCCCGCTCCGGCGCCTGTTCCCGGATCCAGCCGATGGCGGTCACGAGAGAGATCACCTCCTCGACCCGCACGTCCGACCGGACGTCGCCGGCCCGCTGGGCCCGGACGAGGAGTGCCAGCGTCGCCTGCTCGAGGGAGTGGCAGGACGCGTGCAGCCCCGTCTCCTCGTCGCTCACCATGGTGAGCAGCCTGGCGGCCACCCCCCGGTAGGTCGCGATGTGCGCGATCAGTTTGTCGAGCCAGCCGAACAGCGCCGCGCCCGCCTCCGGGGCGTCCAGCAGCCGGTCCACCTCGTCGAGTAGCGCGGCGGTCCGATCGTGCAGCAGCGCCTCGAGCAGCGCGTCCCGGTTGGGAAAGTGCCGGAAAAGCGTGCCGATCCCGACCCCCGGCTGCCTGGCGACCTCGTTGAGGGAGATGTCCCTGTCGCTGCCGGCGAAGGTGCCCCGGGCCACCTCGATGATCCGCTCGCGCTCGCGCTCGCGGTTGCGGTTGCGGTGCGCGTGCGAGCGCATCGGCCGGTCCGCCGTCGCCACGCTGCTGGCCATGTGCACCTCCGGGGGGCTCGGCCGTACGCCCCATCGAGCCTACGGAAGCTTGGTCGTCACGAGGGGTGTGCTGGTGGTCAGCGGCGCGCGACGGTGCCGAGCGCGACGGCGCAGAGCCGTTCCCCGTCCCTGTCTCCGCCGCGGTCGAAGACCTCGCAGCGCACGGTAACCAGAGTGGAGCCGGCGTGGACGACCTCGGCGCGGGCGATGAGCTCGTCGCCCCGCGCCCCCCGGAAATAGTTGATCTTCATCTCGGAGGTCAGGACGGCGTCCCCCGCGACGCTGCCGGCGGCGAAGGTGAGGGCCGTGTCGGCGGCATAGCTCAGCGCCCCGCCGTGCGCGGCGCCGTGCTGCTGGCGTAGATGATCTCCGAGTGGGATGGTCAGCTCGGCCACTCCCGCCTCGAAGCGACTGAGCCGGGCGCCGAGCAGTCGACTGAAGGGCTGGGCTGCGAGTAGCCCGCGGGCCACGGCGATGTCGGGCGTCATCGGCTCTCCAGGAAGGTGTGCCTGCCGGCGGGGTGCCTACCAAGCAGTGTGGGCCTTGGGAGGTTCGTGGGTCGTCAGGGACTGGGCGCGGGTGGCGGAGGGGTGACGAAACGATTGGCAGTGGTCTCGATGGCGGACTGCGGACTGATGATCTGGGCCGTGGCCGGCTGCGGTCGGCTGAGCCACTGCTTTCGTCTCGCTGCTCGCCTGAATCCAGGGCGAAGCGATGGTTATCCGCCTGGCGCGGTGTGTAGGAGGTTGGCGGTATGTCGTGAATAGGGGTTGCGGCGGGGTTTTCGTGCCGGGTCGATCCAGGGCGGAGGAAGGAACTCGGGCCGGCGGTCGGGGCCGAGCCGGACGGTCCAACCCTGGTGGTGCACGAACCGGTGATGATATCCGCACAGCAGGACCAGATTGTCGAGCGAGGTTTCTCCGCCGTCTATCCAATGACGAACATGGTGAATTTCACACCACGACGACGGGCGGTCACATCCCGGATATGCGCAGCAGGCATCGCGGGCGATGACGGCGCGACGCAGATCCGCCGGTGCGGTCCGGTAGGCACGACCGGCATCCAACGGAACGCTGGCCGCATCGAACAGCACCCGGCCGACCGAGGCGTCACAGGCCAGGCGGCGCAGCACACCGGCCGGCAGCGGCTGACGGTATGCCCGGCGCCAATGAGACGGATCACCATGAACGCGGCGTCTACCCAGCCGGCACCCTGCGCCGGCCAGCCCCGGCCGACCACCCAGACAGGGTCCTCTCTGATCATGAACTGGTGGGCATGAAGGTCGGTGTGAATCAGCCGGTTCCCGGCCACGGCGTCGACCACAGCGCCCGCGTGGACGGCCGCAGTGGCTACGTCCCAATCGGGGAAAACTCCAGCTGGAAGCGTTTACTTGGGGATCCGGCTGCCCTTGTTCTCGTCGCCGTCCTTGCCGCTTGCCGAGCAGTTGCCCTCGTGAGAAACCCAGGTCGCTCCGAACGGCCGGCATCGCCACGGTCACGGCGCTGCCGTCCTGAACAATCATCAGCTGGAAGATGCGGAGGCGGTGGAAGGCGTGGCTCTCGTGGCTACTGAGCCCGCTGGCGGGCCCGCCGGACCGGCTGAGGGCTCTTCGCTGGTCCGGCCAGATGCCCCTCGATCAAGCGGTTCATCGCCCGCAGGAAGACCTCCCGCTCCTTGGTGGGAAGCGCCGCCAACGCCTCCTCGTGGACCCGATCGACGATCTCCTGGCTCCGCGCGGCGATCCGCGCGCCCGCCTCGGTGACCGCGATGATCCGAGCCCGCCGGTCCCTGGCGGAGGGCCGACGTTCGGCGAGGCCGGCCTTCTCCAAGGCGTCCACGGTGACCACCATCGTTGTCTTGTCCATGTCGCCGATCTCGGCGAGCTGGATCTGGGTGCGCTCCTCCTCCAGGGCATGCACCAGCACGCAGTGCATGCGTGCGGTGAGACCGATCTCGGCGAGCGCGGCCGCCATCCGGGTCCGCAGGGCATGACCAGCGTGGTCCAGCAGGAACGACAGGTCTGGTCCGGCGCGGGAGGGTGCCATGGCGGTCATGCCCGCAGCCTAACGACTAGGTCCGTCGCGGATTATCCGTAAGCTTGCTGTCGAGTGGTCGGGGTGACCCAGCCGGCCCGGCTGACCGCATAGACGGCATGGGCCTCGTCGTGGAGGAACTCGCTGCGGACGTATGCCATGCCGAGGCGTTCGGCGACCCGGACGGACGCGGTGTTGGCCGGGACGATGGCCGAGACGACCTCGGTGAGGTCGGGGCGCTGGGCGAACACCCAGGTCAGTGCCGCGGTGGCGGCCTCGGTGGCATAGCCGTGCCCCCAGCGGTCCCGGCGCAGGAACCAGACGGCCTCGATGCCCGGCCAGCCGGGTTCGGTCCACAGCCCCGCCTGGCCGACGAGCTGCCCGCTCGCCTTCTCGACAACCGACCACGGACCTACGCCGGTCAGCACCCAGCAGCCCATGCAGCCGGCCAGGGCATGCCAGACGCCGTCCCGGTCGGTCGGCCGGTGGAAGTAGCGGGTGAACTCGGGATCGGACCAGATCTCGGTGTAGCCGGCGACGTCGTCGTTGTGGATGGGCCGCAGGACGAGCCGGTCCGTCGTGAGAAGGGGAATGATCGTGGTCAGACTCATCGTGTCCGGTAGTTTGCCGGAAGCGTGCGGCATGCCGCCAGAAAGGCGGCGACCGTGGGTTGTGAGGCGGACCGTGGGTTGTGAGGCGGACCGTGGGACCCGCGCGCGAGCCACCGGCTGGACAGCCACGGGTCGTGGCTCTGTTCTGCCTGCTGCACGGAGCCTGACACGACGCCACGTGCTGGGAGCCCCTCGGAGCGCAACTGCGGGCGCGAGGACATCGGGTGGTGGCACCGGACCTGCCGTTGCACGAGCCGGCCACGACGTACGAGGAACGCATCCGCCCGGCGTTCGCCGCCCGCCGCCCTCGATGCGGCCATCGTGGCCGCCGGACCCAGGGCGCTCGCGGTACGCCTCTGCCCGCGGCCTGTGCCCCGCGGCCCAGTTCGCCCGGGACGGGCCAGACTATCGCCGGTCGTGTGGACGGCGGCGCCGGGGGCATCCCCCCAACACAGGCCGGTCGTCGGCCAGGTCCGGGACGAACGGCCCTCGTTCCATCGCCCCTCGGAACGAAGGTCGAGGAGCGGCAGGCCGCCAACGATATCGAACCGCCGAGGGTATCGAGATCGAAGGAGATCACGATGATGATCTGGGATGGGCACACCTGGGGCTGGGGCGGCTGGCTGCTGATGTCGTTCAGCATGGTCGTCTTCTGGGGGCTGGTGATCGGGGTACTGGTTGCTCTCCTGCGCGCGGGCCGCGGCGGCGGGCCGGGTACGTCGGCCGAACCGCCCGGCGTGGAACGGCCCGGTACCGAACGGCCCGACGAGCGGTCGGCCGAGCGGATCCTCGCGGAGCGTTACGCCCGCGGTGAGATCGATGAGGCGGAGTACCACCGCCGCCTGGACGTGTTGCGTGAACGGCCCGGCCCGACGGATCTCACCAGGGCCGGCTGACCGTCGGCTGACCGGCGAGATCGGCGAGGGACCGACGGGACCGGGGGAGGGAAGGCGTCGATGAGCCTGAGCAGGCGGCTGGCGTTGGTGTTCCGGGCCAAGGCCAGCAGGATGTTGGACCGCGCCGAGGATCCGCGTGAGGTTCTCGACTATTCCTACGCTCGGCAGCTCGAGCTGCTGGCGCAGGTCCGCCGCGGGGTCGCGGACGTCGCTACCAGCCGGAAGCGGCTGGAGCTCCAGGTCGAACAGCTACGGGCGGCCGCCGAGCGGCTGTCCGGACAGGCCCGCCAGGCGGTCGCCGCGGGCCGCGACGACCTGGCCAGGGAGGCCCTCGGTCGCCGGGCCGGGGTGGCCGCGCAGTTGGAGGATCTGCGGGAGCAGCATGCGTCGCTGCGAGCGGAGGAGGACCGGTTGACGCTGGCGGCGCAGCGGCTGGCGGCCCAGCTCGAGGCGTTCCGGACCAGGAAGGAGACGGTGAAGGCGACGTACACCGCGGCGGAGGCGCAGACGAAGATCGGCGAGGCGCTGGCGGGGGTCTCCGAGGAGATGGGCGACGTCGGCCTGGCAATCCAGCGGGCCGAGGACAGGACCGAGCAGATGCAGGCCAGGGCCGGCGCGATCGACGAACTACTCGCCTCCGGCGCCTTGGAGACGGCGGCCGGTGGCCCGCGCGACGACATCCAGGCCGAGCTGGACCGGCTGTCCGCGGCCGCCGACATCGATCAGGATCTGGCCGAGATCAAAAGCGCCATGCCCGCGCGGGCGATTGGCGGCCGCCCGCCGGCCGACGCCGCTCGACCGGAGGAGCGGCCGTGATCGTGCGCATTCTGGGTGAGGGCCAGTTCGACCTGCCCGCAACCGACCTGGAGGCCCTCAACGAGCTGGATGACGTGCTGCTGACGGCCGTCGAGGCCGGTGACGAGCCGGCGTTCCAGGAAGCCTTGACGAGGCTGCTCGAACGGGTCCGGACCCGCGGCCGCGCGGTGCCGGCGGACCGGCTGGAGCCATCGGAGCTGGTGCTGCCGCGCGCCGACACCGGGCTGGCGGAGGTCCGCGGACTGCTCGGCGACGAAGGCCTGATTCCCGGCTCCTGATTTCTGGCGGCCGAGCCCCGACCGACGAGGTGACGATGGTGAGGTGACGATGGTGATGACGCGTGCGCCGCGGCGGTTCGCCCTAGACCGGGGACTGTCGGCCCGGATGGTGCTGACCGTCTTCCTGCTCGGGTTGGTCTACGTCGCTTTCATCGCCGTCCTGATCGCCGTCGGGGTGTCACCGGTCCTGGTCGTCGCGATCGCCGGCGGGCTGCTCGCCGCCCAGTACTGGTTCTCGGACCGCATCGCGCTGTACGCGACCGGTGGGCGCATCGTCAGCCCGGCGCAGGAGCCGCGGCTGCACGGCGTCGTGGATCGGCTCTGCGCGCTGTCCGACCTACCGAAGCCCGTGGTGGCGGTCGCGGACACCGACCTGCCGAACGCGTTCGCCACCGGCCGGACCCCGAAACGCGCCGTCGTCTGCGTGACGACCGGGCTGCTGCGCAGGCTGGAGGTCGACGAGCTGGAGGGGGTGCTGTCCCACGAGCTGTCCCACGTCGCGCACCGGGACGTGGCCGTCATGACCGTCGCGTCGTTTCTCGGGGTGCTCGCCGGTCTGGTCACCCGATTCGGTCTCTACTCCGGGATGGCCGGCGGCTTCGGCCGGTCCGACGGCTATGACGGCGGTGACGGCGGTGACGATGACGAGGACAGCGGCGCCCTCGTCGTGCTCGTCGTTGTGGTCGTCTCCGCCGCCGTCTACGCGCTGTCGTTCCTGCTGACCAGGGCGCTGTCGCGGTACCGGGAGCTCGCCGCCGACCGGTCCGGGGCGATCCTCACCGGCCAGCCGGCCGCGCTCGCCGCCGCGCTCACCAAGGTCACCGGCGAGATCTCCCGGATCCCGACCCGCGACCTGCGAGCCGCCGAACCGTTCAACGCCTTCTTCTTCGCTCCCGCGCTGGCGAACGGCGTCAGCCTGTCCTCGTTGTTCTCGACCCATCCGCCGCTGGATGCCCGCCTGGCCCAGCTTGCCCGGCTGGCCGCCCAGTTCGGTGAGCCCGGGTAGTTCGGTGACCCCGGGTAGAAAGCAGGCCGGATCATGCGGATCCTCGACGTGCTTCTCGGCCGGACCCGGCCCGTCCCGCCGGATCTCGACCGGCTGTTCACGCTCCCAGCCGCCGCCGTCACCCTGCAGGCCGCCAGCTCATGGCGACCGACCGGGGTCGGAGCGGTCTGTGTCAAACCCGCGTCAGGCGGCGCGTTCACCGGGGCAGCGCAGGAGATCGACCGGCTGCTGAGCATGGACGGCGGCCGGTACGAGCGGCGCACGGACAGCTTCGGGTACAGCTGGCTGCTGCGACGGACCGGCGAGCAGGACCTCGCTGGCCTGGTCACCGACCTGCACGCGGCGAATGCCACGGTGCGCGACGCCGGCTTCGGCCCGGCACTGCTGTGCACCGTCGTCGGGTTCACCGACGGCAGCAGGCCGATGGGGCTGATCTACCTCTACAAGCGCGGCACCTGGTACCCGTTCGTGCCGGCCGGTGACCAGCGCCGGGACAATCCGGCCGAGCTTGAGGTACGGGAGATGCTGGCGGGTGAGCTCCCGATCGAACCGGACCTGTCCCGTTGGTTTCCCCTGTGGGGAGCGCCCGGCATCGACGCGCCGGGTCGCGACCCCGACACGCACGGGTGACCTCGTCGACTTTTCGCCCGGTCAGGATCGGTGCGCATAGGCTGCCTGCGCGTGTTCAAAGCGGTGCTCGGTGGTGTGGGCGGTGTCGGCGGCGGCGGCGGCCGTGGCCAGGACGAGCGCGGCGAGGGCAACGGCCAGGGCGGGGCGTGGTTTGGGAGGCGGGTCCAGCAGCGCCCGCGCCCGGTGGGTGAGGTCGGTGTGCACGGCGCCGAGTGCCGAGGTCGGAGTGGTCGGCATGCCGGTGCGGGCGAGGCCGGCCCGGGCCAAGGCCCGGGCGACCACAGCGCGATCTTCGGTGACAGCGGCGGCGTCTTCGTCGGCCCAGCGTTCGACGGCGAGGCGCACGGCGGCGGCGGGTGTCCGCAGCAGCGGGTTGGCGGCGGCGAGGTCGGCGAGCTGGGTGTAGGCGTGGTGGCGGTGGTGCAGGTGGGAGCGTTCATGGGCGAGTAGCACGCGGCGTTCGTCGGCGGGCAGCGCGCGCAGCATGGCGGTGGACACCACGATCCGGCCGGTCAGTCCGGGCAGCGTGTAGGCGTCGGGGTGGTCGTCCTCGACGATGACGAGGCCGGTAGGCGACGGTCCGAGCCGCCGGCAGGTGAGTTCCGCGGCGGCGAGGTCCTGGCCGAGGGCGGCGGCGCGGCGGCGGTGAGCAGCCCGACGACGACGGCGGCCGGCACCAGCCCGGCCGCGGCGGGTAGCGGGTCGTGGCCGCGGATCATGGTGGCCGACCAGTGCCCGACCGCGGTGAGCGGGGGCAGCGGGGCGAGCAGGGTGAAGGCGGCGACGGCCAGGACGAATCCGGTGGCCAACGCGGTGACCAGACAGGCCAGGGTCAGCAGCCGGGTGGCGGCGGCGGGCGGCAACCGCCGGCCGAGCCAGCCGCCGCTGACGGCCAGCAGCAGGTTCGTGGCCAACGGGATCAGCGCGACGGCCGTCATAGCCCCTGCCCGCCGTCCGTCTCTGACTGCGGGTGGTGGCTGGCGAGGATGTCGGCGAGGAGCTGTTCGTCTTCGGGACGCAGATCCGCGACGAAGCGGGCCAGGGCTTCAGCCCGGTTGGCGCCAGCGCCGAGCAGGCGGGTCATCTGGCGGGCGGTGAGTGCGGCGTCGAGGGTTTCCGGTTCGGCGGCCAGCGTGTAGGCGTAGGAGCGGCCGGCGGGCTGCCGGGTGAGTGCACCCTTGTCGTGCAGCCGGGCCAGCGTGGTCATCACGGTGGTGTAGGCCAGCGGCTCGCCGAGTTCGGCGAGCGTCTCGGTCGGGGTGAGCGGCCGGCCGGCCGCCGCGATCGCGGCGAGCACCTCTCGTTCGAGCGCTCCCGGCTCCCGCCGCTTCGCCATCCGTTGCCCTCCTCACGGCTGTCGCCCACGGCTGTCGCTCGCGGCCACTCACTACTATCGCGTTGATAGTACGAACGGTCGAGTGGTGCGGGCTTGCCCTGGCCCGCTGTCGACCATCCGCGTAGCGGGCCTCTCGGTGGCAGTGGATCGGTCTCCACCCGGCCCGGCCCTTGCCGCCTGCCGCGCACCCGTGCGTCTACTATTCATCGAGTAGTAGATATCTTGAGGGAGGGACGTATGGCGGCTGGCGTACCGGCGGTGGAGGCCACCGGCCTGGTGAAACGCTTCGGCGGTCTCACTGCGGTGGATCATGTTGATCTGCGGGTGGACGTCGGGGAGGTCTACGGCATCCTCGGCCCGAACGGCGCCGGGAAGCCCGCAACTGAAGTAGCTGATTGCTCTATTTGATCTACCGCCGGGCGGTCCCCTACGCGCGGAGCACCGGGAGTCAGCCTCCAGTGGATCTAGCCCGTCAGCATGACGGGAGCCGGGGGCCATGTGTCGTGTCTCTCGCGCGGCTCCGAAAGTCGTCATGGGGTCTGGCCGATTTCGGGCCTCAGAAAGTCAATCCCGGGCCTACGAACTTGCGGGACGTCCTGAGCAGTCGGTGGGAATTCTTGCGGGCCTCTGCTACGCTCCGCATCGGAGGTGACGGCATGCCCGACATAATGCCTGGTGACAGGATTGCCCAGATACGGCGTAGGCGCTCTCTCTCACAGGAAGAGCTAGCCGCACGCTCTGGTGTCAGCGTCGCCGTAATCAGAAAGCTAGAGCAGAATCGACGGGCGGGGGCTCGGATAGAAACGCTTCATGCGTTGGCCCGTGGTCTGAACGTTAAGACCTCTGAGCTTTTCGATAACGGCGAATCTGTGGCGCCGCGGGACTCTCTTCAGGAACCTAGTCTCTGGGCACTGCGGAAGACGCTAATGCCTTCGTCGGATAGCCTGAATTCTGCCCCCGCCAGCGAACCACCCGCGCTAGACGAAATTGGCAAAACCTTGGCTCGGGCGGGGCGCGCTTACAACAGTTCTCGCTATCAGCTCGCCGCTACAGAGCTGCCCGGGATACTCGATGCGGCACAAGTAGCAGTGTCGCACTATGACGGCGACGATGAACTAACCGCATTGCGCTATCTGGCTCAGGCGTACCGCCTTGCAGGGGCCGTACTCATCTACCTTCGACACGAAGACCTCGGCTATTGGTCTGTGATGAAGGCAAAGGAGACGTCATCCCGTGCGGGTAGCGAAATCCTAGATGCGACCGCCACCGGCGTGCTGTCATGGTATCTACTAAGACAAAGGCGCTTCGATGAAGCGGAAGAAATCGCGGTACGCGCTGCCGAAAACATCGAACCTTCGATGACCAAGGCCACACCTCAGCATCTCTCGGTGTGGGGAACATTGCTTCTTCGAGGTAGTAGCGCGGCATCCCGAAATAACCGGCCTGATACATCGCACGAACTGATCCAACTTGCTCGCATGGCGGCTGTTCGGGTCGAGACCGACAGGATAGATTACGGGCCGCATGCATGGATCTCTTTCGGGCCGACTGTGGTCGAGACGGCATCCGTTGAAAACACTCTTATAGGTGGCGATCCGTCTCTAGCACTCCACCTGGCTCGGTCCGTCCGACCATCGAAGAAGATGTCTTCGGGTAGGTGGTCTCGCCATCTACTGACCGTGGCCGAAGCGCAGGTCTCTACGCATAATTACCCGGGTGCAACGAGAACTCTGGTGAGCATCCGAAAGTCTGCTCCCGAATGGCTGAGAAATCAACGGACGGCGCATTCATTGGTCGGCACATTGTTGGATGCTACCGGCGTCCGCACCGCAAAGAGTAGTGGCCTTAGCGAGATGGCCGACTTCATGGACCTCCGACCATGACAATATCCCTGGTCGCAACGATTCGAGATCAGCCGTCCCACACTTTCGAGAGTCTTCACCGGTTGTAAGCATCCTGCAACTGGACAACGCCGTACCTCCGCCCGAAGTCCTCAAGGTTCCGGGCGGGTACGGCGAGAACGGTCGACGTCGCGGCCAGTCGGACGCGCAGCGAAGCTAGATCGGAAACGGCGCGATTGTTACGAATCCGGATTGACTAGTTGTCGCACGAGGGAGGGTCCGGGAAATTCTGCCGGTATAGCGTCCATGAGGGTCTCATCGGCAGACTGGCCGAGCCAATACCCGGACTGTCGCCGTTCCCCGATCTTCCGGAATCCGGCCTTCTCGTAGGCGCGGATTGCTCCTGTGTTCGGGGTCAGCACCGACAGGTAGACGCATCGAAGATTGGAAATATGAAAGGCGTAATCGAGTGTTAGGCGGGTAGCTTCGGTTCCTATACCTTTGCCTCGGCTGGACGGGTTGAGCTGGATTATAAACTCGCCGGTCCGTACGTGATGATCGATGAGTACGGCAGTGGTCCCCACAGGGGTTGGCGGGGTTGTCGTTATGTCGTAGACGGTGAATCGTAGTTGATCGTCGGTACCTCGTGCCTGATGCTGGACTCCTTCTCGCCGGTTTTCGAGTGAGTCCGGAGTCTGACGACCGTATCCGACCAATACACTCGGGTCTTGTTCCCACTTCCAATACAGCTCGACCAGACTGGCGGAGAAGGGGCCTAGTCCGGCACGTTCGCCGTGAAGCCACACGATGTTGTCACCTTGCACGCTTGTCGCCTCCTTGGTTCACGGTCCGGGATGGTGCGGAGCACCGCGTACCGCGCCGTGGAAGGGGGGCTCGGCCACGTGGTGCCCGTCGTCAGTCTCCACCCATGCGTGAAGCCTCACGGGGTCGGCCGCCGCGCCGTGACACCACGTCACCCGTTGGCGGGAGGCTGCGAGAAGCAGCACGACGGTTGCCGACTCTTCGAGACAGGCCACGCGGCCCGGTATGCCGAGTCCAGCTCGCCGCACCGCCTGGACAGCCTGGCATGCCTGTTCGAGCGTGGCGGGTTGTGTTGCGTGCTGTGCCGCACTCGTCAACAGTCGAATCAGCCGATCCATACGTCGGTGTTTTCGGCCTGAGAGAATGACAAGAACAACAATCAAGGATATGGCCGCGCGGACCCTCATGCCAAATGGGACGTGAGCAATTTCAACGCGACCCGCCGGTATTTCTTGAGTGCCCCAACTCGGTACCCATGGCACTCCGGTGCCCGTCGGTCTTCCTAGCCGATGGCTGGATGTCGGCGTTATTATTCCTGCGGCTGTGAGCTGCCGGTACAAAGCCTGTTCGGTCTCTTTGTCCAGATCTCCCGACTCGCCCATGTAGCCGCTGGTGATTACCTCCTCCCACCAACACGCGGCCGGTCCGATGAGGGTGTCTACACGGCCGTTGCGATAGTTCACGATCACTGTGGCGGGACCGAGATTAACAGCCCGGACATACTCGGGAACGGCAATGTATTGCCTCATGTGTTTGCCGCTGATGATCGTGTGACCGGAACCCACTTCACGGCCGGTGTGTCGTTAAGGGCGCGTAGCCAGACTTCGGCCATTATGGCAGGCTCGATGGTAGAGAAGGATATTGGCAGTCCGGCTGCGGTCATTGTTAAAGTACGCCGAAAATGTGCACGGTCCACTAGGCCGAGTTCTACTAAATTTCCGTCTGCCAAGGCAAGAAGTTTGGCCAGATTGGCGCGCATACCGTTGTAGTGGTCGGGATTGAAGTCACCTTTTGTGTTGCGCGCGGCCAGCTCGGCGGGAAACAGATCTTTCATTGCCATTCGCAATACTGGCTTGTAGTCGGCAGGTCCGGGCCGTTCGTCCAGCGGCACCGATGCGTAGGTGTCGATAATGCGCGAATCAATGTATGGATTGTGGAGAGATGCCCCGACCACTTCGGCTGCCTGGACATCGGCGCGCGCCGATCGGCCCACGTCGCCCATTGCTTCCGCTATTGCTGTCGTGGAAAAGGAACCGACAACGGGTTCGTACGCTTCTTTGGAAATTGCCGCCGCAACTGCTGCCGCTCTCGCCCTTGTCTCATCGGTCGCCCAGACTGGAACAGAGTCTGTAGCACACCATCCAACGTCCCCATCGGCCCCCGTTTTGCGACTGCTAGAAAGCAAATCGATGGAGAGACTTTTCAAAGCGTCAGAACGAAGGGTGCGCGTCGTGCGGTACGCTGATGCGAGAAGTGGTGATACTGGCAGTCTTCGAAATCGTGCCCATCGAATCGTCTCGACCAGGCACCGCCCGATAAGCCTGGTGCCCGCCAGATCGGCCAACATGATCGGCGGGGAGTACAATAGACTGTCTCCACCGTCGCCAGTAATATGGCAATCGGTGTCGAGGTTATCCCGCATCCATTTGAGTTGGCCGCTAAAGCGTGCAAAGGCGATTGTCGACGGTGCGGGCTCATCGGTGGCCGGAACCGTGTTCAAGGCCGAATACGGGGCGTGTTCTCGGCCTAGCGGCATAAGACGGTGTGCGATTCCACGCCGCTCGGCCGCAATCCGGGCATAGCCCAGATCTCCACCTTCTGTGTATCCGGCGGGGTGCACAGTCACCCCGGTAACCGCCTGATCCGCCGCTGACGATGCGTGAGCCAGCAACGCTAGCGCGGTTGAGTCATAACCCCCCGACATGTCCAGGGTGAGGCGAGTGGCGTTGACCAACCGCACGGCAACGGACGATGTAAGTTCGGCCCGCAGCCGTTCGGCAGCAAAGCCCGAACGCGGCCGAGCCCACCACACTCGTTCGACCTCAGCCATCCCCGCCCCCGCAATGGTCAAACGGTGTCCGGCGGGTATGAGTCTTACTCCCTTGAAGGCGGACCGTCCTGTAAGCAAAAGCGGTACGGATGGAGCGACCAGCCACGCGGCCAACCGATCCACGTCCGGCGCGGTTCCGGTCAGTCCGGCCAAAGCGCGGGAACTTGACGCCCAATATGTCCCGCCGTCCGCCGACATTGTGTAGATCGGCCATGCCCCGCCGAGGTCGGTCCACACTCTCGTCTGGCTCTCGCTCACCTCCAATGCGGTATAGCTTCCCGACCAACGCCACGCCACGTCATCGGGAACCCCAAATTTCCCAAGACTGGCTATGTCATTCCGGGTGGCGCCGCAAGGACCGATGATCGCCACAAATCGGCCGTTGTCGTACGTAGTACGCACCTCACGCCCGGACCACCCACCGACCATCCAAGACCCGGGCAGAGACTCCCACAACCGCGCCGAGTTCGCCGGGGTTCGTATGGGCGCGGTTGGATTACTGAAGCCCCCGAACCAATGCACGAGCCATCCGCCCTTCATATGCTGCGGTGGGTGGTGCCCGACCGTGACCCGATCGGGCACCACCATCGCACGGACTAAGCGTTGTACGCCCGCCGCTTGTCCTCTGCGCTTCCCTTGCCCTGGCCGAGCGTGACCGCCGCCGCGTCACCGATGCTGACAAGCAGCACCGTGTCGTTGAACGATGGATCGTCGTCCGGGTTCTCGTAGACCGTCTCCATAATCGTCCACCTTTCGCCGTGCGGCTTGTGCCGCTCCTTGGTTTCATTCCTCCCCAGGGATCGACCAGATAGCCGCCCCGGGGGCTCTGGGGTGCCCCATCTTGATTGCGCAAGATGTAAATAGGATCGGTTGCGCTGTCTCCGGTGAGATATTTCCACCGAGGATCAGAGCGTGGCAGGTCGCTCTCTGCCTGGATTCGGAGGCATCATTCCGGTTCGGAGGTGTGCAGCTACCCTACGCAGAACCGATAGATCAACAGAGTCGATATCGAATCTTTCCGCGATCGCCGAGGTTCTCGTCGGCGTACGCATGGGCAACCCGCTGTCAGTTCGGGCAATTGACGCGTGAATCTCGGCCCATACAATTTTACCGCCATTCTTCGAGGCTCGATGCCCCCACCTTGTGCATAAACAATCTACGAGAGTAAGGCCACGGCCGCCCACATCATCCGGGCCTGATTCTCGTAAGACTGGTGTGGCCGTGCTCCGATCCCAGACGCTTAAGAATAGGCGATCCGCTACCACAACGAGCCGCACTCCGATCACCTTTTCATGGTGAGACTCGGCATGCTCTACAGCCGTGATGGCGTTGGTTACTAGCTCTGACGTCACCAGCTCGACAGTGTCCACGGCTTCGTCGAGGCGCCAAAGTCTGAGTGTATTTCCTGCGAAGTGGCGCGCGTACGCAGCGGCGGAAGGCACGGCGGGCACACCGATATGTGCATTATGGGTGGCAGCCGCGGAACCGATAGCTAGAAATTCCTTGGCATTCTCTGAAGATGTTCGATTTTGCCTGCCGCCTGTCCCCTCTGCGTTCACAGCTATCCGCTTCTTTCCCTGTTAGCGTCGTTTAGTTGTGGGCTCGAAGATCCGGAAGTCCCATCCGCTACCGAAGATTCTGAAGGGCCGATCCGCGAGGGGTAACTATCCAAACGGCATAGAGTGGCGCTACTCAACGTGACGGGTAGGACGTAGCGTCCTACACCCCGACAGCACCCGATCCGGACCAGAGACCATGGGCCGGGACCACATCCACGGCCGAGGTTGCATCGAGGGCCGTGGTCGGACCGGCGTCCAGGATTGAGGTCGGTTCAGGGCCGAGGTCGAGCCGGCGTCCAAGGTCGTGGTATGTCACAGGCCCCCATCGGGCGCGCGCCCGCGCGCGTAGGGCCGTGCGGGCGCCCGCTGGTGTGCAATGCGAATCGTGGTTACGGTCTGCATTGGCGTTGGTGGTGATGTGCGGGTGAGGTCGGGCCGGTCGTCACGTGATGACCGAGGGCCTGGGGCTGGACGCGCGTCGTGCGGATGGGTTGTTTCCGTGCTCTGGCAGGCAGCCGAGTACCGGGATCGCTCCCCGCCCCGGTCGCGGCGTTGCCGCTACGGGTAGCGGCGTGGCCTACCTGTCTCGGCGGACGTGACACCCCTTCCACGCTGCACAAACAGTAGTCCAAGGGGGGTAGCCGTCCGCTGGGACCGAATGTCCTAAACCGCCCCTGGCATGCACCACCGACCCCGCGTCGCGGCAACCGCGACTCACCGGCACGGCCCCCTCGGCCAGCTGCGTGCCCAGGCGCCGGACCCGTCCCACCGGCTGGCGACCAGCGACGACGACCGGGCGCTGGAGCTGGCCGCCGACCATCCCGGCGTAGCCGTGTCGACTCACCCGGACGGCGGGCTGGCGCTGACCGCCCAGCCCGTGGCCGCGGACGCCTACATCATCGCCCTCGGCCGGGACGGTGTGGCCGTACGGACCCTCGGACTGGAGATCGCGCCACTGGAGTCGCTGTTCTTCATGTTCACCGAACCCGACCGGACCGCCGCCGCCGACCTGCCAACCCAGCAGCACGCCCGCCTCGGAGCGACCCGGTGACCACGACAAGCACAGCCTCCGCGACGACCACCACGCCCCCGGCGACGGTCGGGGCATGTCCGGCCGGCCGCGGCCGGGTGACGAGCGCCTACCGGTGGGAGGTCACCAAGCTTGCCGCCCAGGCCCGCACCCGCGCGACGCTCGCCGTCTGCCTGCTCGCCCCGTTCGTGTTCGTCGTGCTGCTCGACCGCCAGGACCGTGTCCCGAAGGACACCCTGTACGGCCGGTGGGTGCACGCCAGCGGCTTCGTGACCCCGCTGCTCATCCTCGGCTTCGCCGCCCAATGGGTGTTCCCGCTGCTGACCAGCCTGGTGGCCGGGGACATCTTCGCCAGCGAGGACCAGCACGGCACCTGGAAGACGATCCTGACCCGCTCGCACAGCCGCACCCAGATCTTCTGGGCCAAGACGTTGGCCGCGGCGACGTTCGCGGTCCTTGTCCTCGCCGTTCTGGCGGCCAGCTGCCTGGCCGCCGGCGTCCTGCTCGTCGGTCACCAGCCGCTGGAAAGCCTCTCGGGCACCCTGCTGCCGCCCGGCCGGACCGCCGGGCTGATGCTGGCCGCGTGGGCGACCGTGCTGCTGCCGCTGCTCGGCTTCACCGCCCTCGGGATCATGCTGTCGGTGCTCACCCGCAGCAGCCCCGCCGGGATCGTCGGCCCGATCATCCTCGGGCTGCTCATGCAGCTCTACTCGTTCCTCAACGGCGCCGACGCGATCCGCCACCTGCTGCTGGTCACCCCGTTCGACGCCTGGCACGGCCTGCTGGCGGCGCACCCGTACTACGGGCCCCTGGGTCAGGGTGCGCTGGTCAGCGTCGGCTACATCGCGATCTGCCTGGCGGTCGCCTACACGGCGCTGCGTCGGCGCGACATCACCGGAGGCTGACCCCGATGCGACGACCTGCCCTCGTCCGACCTGCCCTCGTCCGACTGGCCCGGGCAACGTCCGCCGTCAGCGCCGCGACCGCCCTGGCCGTCGCCCTGGCCGTCGCCCTGGCCGGTTGTGCCACCGACGTCACCCGGCCCCGCGTCGAAAACTCCCTCGGTCCCGTCTTCGCCAACCTCTACACCCACCAGCAGGCCCTGCTCGGTCACCCCGGCCTTACCCCGGCCGCCGTCGCAGCCAAGGCCAGTTGCGACAAAGGCGGCCCCCAGGTACCGGACCGGGGCGCCGGCAGCGACTGGATCTGCCAGCTCCGCTGGACCGACAGCGCCGGAAAGCCCCAGAACGGCAAGTTCGAGCTCCAGGTCCGCTCCAACGGCTGTTACCAGGCCGGCGGCCCATCCAAGCTTGTCGGTCCGCTGACCATAAAGGCCACCACGGGCACCTATGTGATCAACCCGGTGTTCGAGTTCGACGGCTGCTTCGACACCACCTGAATCGCGGGGCGTGGGGAGGCCCGGCCGGCACGGCCATCCCGGTGAGCGGGGCCGGCCGGCCCCGCGTCCCGCCCTCGGGCGCGAACCGATCAACCAGGAGAATAGCCCTTGGACGTAACCTATGGTATTCGTGAAACTACTAGATAGGACTACTGGCGAGGTCGGGCGTGGCCCTGGGCCAACAGCATTGCGTTTAACCACCCGATTTCTATCTCCCAGCCACCCCTAGGAGTGGTGCAACCACCCTTCGCTGGCTGCAAAGTTGTGACCCACTTCACGCAACGATGCAGCGGAGGGCCGATGGGAATCCTGGTCAATATCGACAACGGTGGCACGTTCACCGATGTGTGCGTGACGGACGGTGAACGCATCGTGCATGCGAAGACGCCGACGACCCCGCACGATTTAACGCAGTGTTTCGTCGACGGGCTGCGGACAGTGTCCGACCGGCTGTATGGCGAGGAGGACACCGCTCGTCTGTTGCGCGAGACGGAGTACCTGCGCTATTCGACGACGTCGGGTACGAACGCCGTGGTCGAGCGGAAGGGCGCACCGGTCGCCCTGCTGGTCGACAGCGGTGCGGAGGAGGACGTCTACGGCATTGCGAACCTGGTCGACGCCTCGCTGTGGCAGGCGTTGGTGCCGCATTCTCCGGTCGGGATCGCGGTGGGCGCCGACGGGTCGGTGGGCCTGGCGGAGTTCACGACGGCAATCAACGAACTGTTGGCGACGAGCACCTCGCGGATCGTGATCGCGCTGCGGAGCGCGGCGGCGGAGCGGGTGATCAAGAATCTGTTGTTGGAGCGGTACCCGCGGCATCTGCTGGGCGCGGTTCCGTTCACCCTGTCGCATGAGCTTGTGCACGACGTCGACGACGCGCGGCGGGTGCTGACCGCGGTGCTGAACTCCTACCTGCACCCGGGGATGGAGCACTTCCTCTACGGCGCGGAGAAGGCGTGCCGGGAGAACGGGCTGGCTCGCCCGCTGCTGATCTTCCGGAATGACGGGGACTCGGCCCGGGTGGCCAAGACCACGGCGTTGAAGACGTGGGGTTCCGGGCCGCGGGGTGGGCTGGAGGGCAGCGTCGCCTACGCCTCGCTCTACGGCGCGGACGTGCTGGTCGGGGTGGACGTGGGTGGCACCACGACCGACGTGTCGGTCGTGGTGGACAAGGCCCTGACGGTGCACGCGCACGGCCGGGTCGATTCGGCGCAGACCTCGCTGCCGATTCCGGACCTGAGCAGTGTCGGGCTGGGTGGCAGTTCGGTGGTCCAGGTCGTCGACGGTCAGATTCAGATCGGTCCGCGCAGTGTGGGTGCCGCGCCCGGCCCGGCGTCTTTCGGCCGTGGTGGCACCGATGCGACGGTGACCGATGCCCTGCTGCTTGCCGGGGTGTTGGACCCGGACAACTATCTGGGTGGGGATCTGAAGTTGGACCCGGCCCGGGCGGAGCGGGCGTTGCTGACCCATGTCGGGGAGCCGCTGTCGTTGTCGGCGCAGGCCGCGGCACTCGCGGTGTTGCGGGTGTTCGAGGAGCAGGCGGGGGCCGCGGTCAAGGAGATGATCTCCGCGGCGGGTCGTGAGCCGGGTGAGGCCACGCTGCTGGCCTTCGGTGGCGCCGGTCCGGTGCTTGCCTCGGGGATCGCGCGGGCGGCGGGGATCGCGCGGGTGATCGTGCCGCATCTGTCGGCGGTGTTCAGCGCGTTCGGTATCGGTTTCAGCGGGTTGGCGCACGAGTACAGCGTGCCGATGCCGGGCGTCGACGTCGAGGTGAAGGCGGCCCGCGACGATCTGCTGGCCCGCGCGCGGCGTGACATGTTCGGTGAAGGCGTGTCCATCGACGAATGCACTGTCGAGACCCGCGGCCGATTCATCGTCGACGGCGTGTTGCGGGACGAGACGTGGACCGACGGGTCGTCTCCCGGGCAGGCCGATCAGCTGGTGGTGCGGGCCTGGTATCCGCTGCCGACCTTCGAGCTCGTGGCCGATGAACACAGCACGGTCCAGCCGGCGGCCGCGGACGGATCGCGTCGTATCCATTTCGCTGACGGTAACGAGCAGGAGATTGCGGTCTACCGTCCGGAGAACCTGGGGCCGGGGCAGGGGGC
>NZ_CDWWXA010000052.1:23730-31601 GCF_977971845.1 Frankia sp. CeCAU1
GGGCCGGCGCTGGTCGCGGGTGACTATCTGACCTGTCTGATCGAGCCCGGGTGGGGGTTCCGGGTGAGCAGCAACTCTGACCTGATCCTGGAGGCCCAGCAGTGAGCGAGCAGCAGTCCACCGTGAACATCACCGAGTATCTCGCGATTAATCTGGCGACCGAGCGATGGACCTGCCGGGTGTGCGGGCAGGACATCGCGAACGCCCGCGAGAACTACAAGACCGGGCTGCTGGTCCACAACCGTGACCCGCGGGAGATTCACCGGCCGATCCTGGACGAGAGCTACGAGTTCACCTACGCCCCCGACCCGGCCTGGTGCCGGATCGTCGAGTTCTACTGCCCGGGTTGCGGGACGCAGGTGGAGAACGAGTACCTGCCGCCTGGCCATCCGCTGACGCACGACCTCGAACTCGATATCGACGCGTTGAAGCGTCGCCACCTCAGCGCTGTGGAGGGCTAGGGACATGCGGCAGGTAAGCGTTGACATCGGTGGTACGTTCACCGACTGCTTTCTTGTCTACGACGACGCCTACATCGAGGCGAAGTCGCTGACCACGCATCACAACCTCGCCTCCGGGTTCATGGATGCCCTGGCAAAGGCCAGTGCCCAGGCGGACCTGGATGTGCAGACGGTGCTCTCGACCGTCGACGCGGTGCGTTACGCCACGACCCTCGGGACGAACGCGCTCATCGAACGCAGCGGTCCGGCGGTCGGCATCCTCACCACCGCCGGTTTCGAATCGACCGTGCCGCTGATGCGGGCCCGTGGCTACGGCGACGGGCTGACCGAGGCCCAGCAGTCCGACCTGCCCGCCGCGGACCGGCCGGTGTCGCTGGTGCCGGTGACCCGGATCGCCGGAGTGCAGGAACGCGTCGACTACGGCGGCACGGCGGTGCTGTCCATCGACGAGGACGACGTGCGCCGCCAGGTGCGCAAGCTGGTGGACGAGGGCGCGCAGGCGTTCGTGGTCGCGCTGGTCAACGCGGTGATCAACCCGGCCCACGAGAAGGAAGTCGAGCGGATCATCCTCGACGAGTACCCCACGCACATGCTGGGGTCGATCCCGATCGTGCTGTCGCACCGGGTGACCGGCCGCAAGGGTGAGTACGCCCGGACCATGTCGGCGGTCATCGACGCCTACCTGCACAGCCAGATGTACCACGGGCTGGCGTCGCTGGAGATCGAGCTGCGCCGCAACGGCTACACCAAGCCGATGCTGCTGGTGCACAACACCAGCGGCATGGCCCAGCTGAACTCGACCTCCTCGCTGCAGACCATCCACTCCGGACCGGTCGCCGGGCTGGAGGCCACCAACTACCTGTCGAAGACCTACCACCAGCCCAACGTCATCGCCACCGACATGGGCGGCACCAGCTTCGACATCGGCCTGGTCACCTCCGACGGGGTGAAGTTCTACGACTTCAACCCGGTCATCGACCGCTGGCTCGTCTCCACCCCGATGACCTACCTGCACACCCTCGGCGCCGGCGGTGGCTCCATCGCCCGCTACGACCGCCTGTGGGAGGCCATCGAGGTCGGCCCGGAAAGCGCCGGCTCCGACCCGGGCCCGGCCTGCTACGGCCGTGGTGGGCGGTTCCCGACCACCACGGACGCGAACCTGGTGCTGGGCTACCTCGACGCGGACAACTACGCCGGTGGCACGATCAAGCTCAGCCTGCGCCGGGCGCAGCGGGCCATCGAGGAGCACATCTGCAAGCCCACCGGACTGAGCCTGATCGAGGCGGCGAAGGCGATCAAGCGCAAGGTGGACAGCAACATGGCCAACGCGATCTTCAAGGAGGTCGCGGTCAAGGGCTATAACCCGAAGAACTTCGTCGCGCTTAGCTACGGCGGCGGTGGTCCGCTGCACGCCTGCGGATACGCCAACACGCTGGGCATCCAGAATGTGCTGATCCCGCCGTTCAGCTCGGTGTTCTCCGCGCTGGGCGCCGGCAATATGAACCAGCTGCACATTCACGAGTACTCGATGTACCTGATGGTCTACGACGCCACCACCCGCAAGATGTTGGACGACTTCCAGGTCTTCAACGACACGGTGACGGAACTCGCCGCGAAGGGCCGCGACGACCTCCTCCGCCAGGGCGCCGACCCCGCCAACATCCGCTCGCGGGTGGAGCTGGACATGCGCTACGGCAACCAGCTCGCCCAGATCGGGGTCGTGTCGCCGTTCGACCGGCTCACCTCACACCGCGACGTGATCGAGCTGCTGGACCTGTTCAGCAGCATCTACGCCAAGCGGTACGGCGAAGGCAGCCAGGCACCCGAGGCCGGTGTGCGCATCAACGTCATCCGCGTGGTCAGCTACGTCGAACGCGACAAGTTCGACCTGCAGCCCACCCAGGCCGAGCCGCGCCCCGCGTCGAACCCCGCCCGGTGGCGGGAATGCCACTACCCGGGCATCGACGGCGCGGTCAAGACTGCCGTCTACGACTTCGCCGACCTCGAAGAAGGCCACGTCATCGAGGGCCCCGCCCTGATCGAAACCCCGAGCACGACCTACCTCGCCGAACCCGGATGGCAGCTGACCATCGGCCGTACCGGCTCCGCGGTGCTCGTTCGGACCATCTGAGCGAGACGTGGGAAGCGAGGTTGGTAACCATGCCAGCCACCATGCAGGCACTGGCGTTTCTCGGCATCGGCAAGGCCGGCGTCATCGAGAAGCCCATACCGAAGCCGGGGCCAACTGACGCGATCGTACGGACAACATCGGCGCTTATCTGCACCTCCGATGTGCACACCGTCCGGGGCGCCATGCCCGTTCCCGAAGGCCGCGGTCTCGGGCACGAGGCGGTCGGTGTCGTCCACGACCTGGGCTCCGCGGTCACTGGATTCGAGGCCGGTGAGCGGGTAGCGGTCGGGGCGCTTACGCCGTGCTTTCACTGCGGCCCCTGCCAGCGGGGTTTCAGTACCCAGTGCCAGGGAATGCTCGGTGGGTACAAATTCACCACGCAACGCGATGGCAACATGGCGGAGTACTTTCTCGTCAACAATGCGGCCGCCAACCTCGCTCGCATTCCGGCCGACCTGCCCGACGAGAAAGCCGTCTACGCGACCGACATGCTCTCCACCGGGTTCGGTGGCGCGGAGAACGCGCAGCTGCGGCTCGGTGAGTCCGTCGCGATCTTCGCTCAGGGGCCGGTGGGGTTATCCGCCACCATCGGCTGCCGGCTGCTCGGTGCCGGACTGATCATCGCCGTGGAAGGACGGCCCGAACGGCAGGAGCTGGCACGTCGATTCGGCGCGGACGTGGTCGTCGACCCCGCCGCTGGTGATGTGGTGAACCAGATCCTCGATCTCACCGGCGGCGTCGGCGTGGACGGCGCGATCGAGGCGCTCGGTCATCCGCAGACCTTCGAGGACTGCATCCGGGTGACCAAACCCGGTGGCCGGATTTCGAACATCGGGTATCACGGTGAGAACCCGGCACCGCTGCAGATCCCGTTGGAACCGTTCGGCCTGGGTATGTCGGACAAGAAGATCCTGGCGTCGCTCTGCCCAGGCGGAAGCGATCGGCTCGAGCGAATCTTCGCCCTCATGTGTTCCGGCCGGGTGGATCCCACGCCGATGACGACCCATGAGTTCGGGTTCGACGAGGTCGAACGTGCCTTCAGCATGATGGAAACCAAGGAGGACGGCGTCATCAAACCCCTCATCCGTTTCGCATAACCAGTAAAACCAGGAGGGCTGGGCGCTGCCCGGCGGTTCCGCCGCGGCACGCCCGGCCCTCCGCCGCCCGTACCCGCAGCATGCCCGGCAGGCCGCCCGGTAGGCGGGCTGCCCGTTCAGGAGGTTTCATCCCGATGACCACCAGCACCGGTAGCGCCACCGTTTCCAGTCCCCCACAGCCATTACTGAACGAGAGCGAGACCTTACCCGCCTCGTTACCCGCTCCGCCGCCCCTCAGCCCGCTGCGCGGCAACCCGGCCGTGTTCGGCCTCCCCACCGTCATCGCCGGGGCTTTCGGCCTCGGGCTGGTCGACACCGGCTGGCTTCCGCCCGCCGCGGCCGGCGCCGCACTGCCGATCATCCTGACCTCCGCGGCCGTCGGTCTCCTGGTCGCCGCGATCTGGGCGGCGGCGCTCGGGCAGAACCCCCTGGCCAGCCTGTTCGCGGTGTTCTTCGGGTTCTACGGCAGCTACGCCGCGTTTGGCCTCGGCCTCGGCCACAACTGGTACAACATCCCCGCCACCCAGATCACCAGGACCACCGAGCTGTGGCTGATCAGCTGGCTGGTCACCCTCGTCCTGGTCACCGTGGCCACCCTGCGCCTGCCCAGCAGCTTCACCCTGCTGCTCGGGTTCGCGGACGGCGCGCTGCTGCTGCTACTGCTCGGTACCATCAACACCAGCACCGCCCTCACCCACGCTGGCGGCTACCTGGTGTTCGGCTTCACCGCGGTAGCGGCCTACCTCTACCTCGCCGTCATGTCCGCCGAGACCGGTGGGAAGGGTCTGCCGCTCGGCAAGCCGGTCATCTCCGGATAACATACTGCGATCCGATGGCCGTAGCTGGCCGGCTAACGCGTATTGATGGAAAGTTCTTGTACTGAGCCGAACGCGCCGTCAGGCTGATGGAAACCAGCAAAGTCGGCGTCATCAACCCCCTCGTCCGTTTCGCGTGGCCTGTGCCGGGCCTGGGAAGCCGCTCGCCCTCGCCCGCCAGGCACGTCTTACCAGAAGGTGTAGATTCATGAGCCAGCCCGACCACGCTGACGGCAAGTCGCTCGTCGAGAAGTTCCTCGAAGAAAACGTCCTGTTCCTCGGGCCCGACCCCGAGATCATGCAAAGCCACCATCTCGCCCCGGAGTCGCCCCGCGAAACGGAGGCGCTCGCGCGGTTCACCGATCCCGAGCAGATCAACCTGGTGCGGCACAAGCTGCAGACCGCGTGTAACGAGTCCTTCGACATGGTCGAGCAGATGGGCGCGGCGCCGGGCGCGAAGTGGGGCGACCTGATCTCCGGGGTGTGGACGGCCTCGGGTGACCTGGCCCTGTCCAGCATGGGTGGTGTGCTGCTGTTCTCGGTGCTCACGCAGCACCCGGTCAAGTTCATTGTCAAGTACTGGGTGGATGAGCCGACGGTCGGGGTCCGTGAGGGCGACATCTTCATGCACAATGACGCCCGCTACGGCAATGCCCACAACACCGATCAGAGCCTCCTCATCCCGGTCTTCCACGAGGGGCAGCTGATCTGCTTCGCCGGCGCGGTCGTGCATGAGGGTGAGAACGGAGCCACCGAACCCGGCGGTATGCCCTCGGCGGCGGAGTCCCCGTTCGACGAGGGATTGAAGATCCCGCCGCTCAAGGTGGGCGAGAACTACACGTTCCGCCGCGACATCATGACATTCCTGCAGAACTCGGTGCGCGAGCCGAAGCTGCAGCTGGAGGGCATGAAGGCCAAACTGTACGCGGCGATGCGGACAAGGGACCGGATCCACGACACCATCGCCGAGTACGGTGTCGACGCGGTCGTCGCCACGTTGCGGCGCACCCTGACCGACACCGCCGACGAGGTCCGCCGCCGGCTGAGGTCGTGGCCGGAGGGCACCGTGCGGCAGAACGTCTTCCCGGACGGGACGCTGCGGGAGAACTGCCTGGTCAAGATCAGGCTGGCGATGACCAAGAAGGACGACGAGCTGATCCTGGATTTCCGTGGCTCGTCACCGGAGTTCCTGAACCGGTCCAACAACACGATCCTTTCGTCGATGAAGGGCATGCTGGCCCAGGAGTTCCTGACGTTCGTGTGGCCGGACCTGCCGCGGAACCAGGCGGTGTTCGAGCCGATGACTGTTCTCACCGACCCAGGGTCGGCGCTGAACTGTTCGCCGGAGGCGCCGAACGCGCAGTGCATGATGACGTTCTTCCCTTCCTTCACGGCGGCCCAGTTGGCGGTGCCGAAATTCCTCTACAGCGCGGGTGAACGTTCTACGGACATCGTTGCCGGCTGGTTCAACATGATCGTCACTTTCATCTACGGTGGCGTCACCCAGCACGGCGAGCTGGTGGGTAACGTGTGTGCCGACCTCAACGGCATGGGCGGGGCCGCGCGGTCCAACCGGGACGGCGAGCACGCGATCGCCCCGATCTTCGCGCCCATGGCCGACATCGGGGAGCAGGAACTCATCGAGGAAGAAGTCCCGATTCTCAAGATCGTGCCGAACAGGGTAATGCGGGACAACCAGGGCTTCGGAAAGTTCCGCGGCGGCCAGGGCTACCAGCAGATCGCCACCGTCAAGGACAGCGCCATGTGGGGCTTCATGGCGTGCAGCATCGGCTCGAAGTTCCCCAGCTCGCACGGCATCTTCGGCGGCTACGGCCCCGGCACCTACCCGCTGTGCAAGATCAAGAATGTCGACATCTTCAAGGTGATGGACAACCAGCGCGAACTGCTGCGCTACACCGTCGAGGAACTGATGAACGAGCGTCCGTTCCCGGACGCGACCTACTCGACGCATCACATGGGCATGCAGTTCGAGCTCGCCGAGCGCGGTGAGCTGTACACGCTCACCCAGGGCACCGGCGGTGGCTACGGGGACGTGCTCGAACGCGATCCCGAGCTGGTGGCTTCCGACTACCGCGACGGCCTGGTGTCCATGGACACCGTCCGCGACATCTACCACGTGGTGCTCAACCCCGACACCGCCGTGGTGGACGCCGAGGGGACCACGGCGGCCCGGGAGGCCGAGCGGGCGGCTCGGCTGCGGCGGGGCAAGCCGTATGCGGAGTTCGTCAAGGAGTGGGAGACCGAGACGCCTCCGGCCGACGTGCCGTTCTTCGGCTCCTGGGGCGACCCGCGGGTGCTGTTCCGCGGCACTCCGCAGGACACCTGCCCCGCGGACGCGATCGTGCCGGTGATGATGCCCGACCCGAAGGACGTGCGGATCGCGCAGCTGGAGGCCAAGCTGGCGGAGCTGCAGGACTGACGGTGCAGGGCTGACGGCGTGGGCCTGATGCTGCGGGACTGATCCTGATGCTGCGGGACTGATGAGGACGGCGGGAGAACGATGAACGCTGTGGACGACTGGATCCACGCCAGGCGCGACACCCTGACCTGGCTGGACTGCGACCGGTACGTGTGGAGGGTCTTCGCCGGCGCCCCCGAGCGCTGGTATGACGACCCGGCCACGCTGGTCGCGGCGAGTGCACAGGCACACCGGTTACTGCGGTCCGATGTGTACGGTGTCAACGTTTCAGGTCCGTTCTCCCGCCACCTCGTCGGCGATAGCGAGGCCGCTGCCGTCTGTGCGGCGTTGGAGCTGCCGGCGCCGCGCCGCGTGCTGGCCGACACTCTCGACGCGCTGCTGCACCAGTTCGGCGATCGTGTCGACCTGGTGCTGGACTGCCCGTCACCGCGCAGGCTGCTCGCGTCCGGTGCGGAGATCGACTTCGACGCGCTCGACGACGTCGCGACCGGCTTGCTGGAGGTGATCCGCTCGGTGGCGGACCGGCCGGTCCGGGGGCTGCAGATCACCTGTGACACGGCGGGCGGGCCGGATGAGGACGAGACCGACGCCTGGTCCAGTCTGCTGGCCGCGGCCGGGCACTACGGCTGGATCACCGCGGTCCGACTGAACGGCGTGACCGACCCCGACCAGCTCGACCCCAAGCTGCCCGGCGACCTGCTGCTCCTGCCGCACCTGCCAGCCGGCGTCCTGCCCGATGATCGGCGCTACGGCGGGGGACTGCCAGCGGAGGTGTGGAGCGATACGAGCGAGGCCGCCCGGCTGCTCGACGCCGCCGCCAAGCGTGGGTTCCGGTTCGGGGAGATCCCCACCGAGGCCTCCCCGGAAATCGTGCTGACCAGGCTCACCGCCCTGGCCGCGGGCACGCGTTGAAGGGATCCGCCGTGG
>NZ_CDWWXA010000053.1:0-14687 GCF_977971845.1 Frankia sp. CeCAU1
AGGTCTAGGGTGGGCTCCACCTCGACCGGGGTGTCGACCGGGGTGTCGACCAGGGTGTCCGGGGTGCCGCCGCGTCCTGTCGGACACACCTTGGCGGCGTCACGACGTCAGAGCGCGAAATGGGTACGCAGCGCGTCCTCCAGTTCCCCTGACGTCTGAAGGCGTCAGTCCCCTCGGGAGTTTCTGATGGATGCCGCCTCGCTGGCAAGGATCTCCTCCATACGTTCAGAGATGTCCTGCCGACCACTGTGGCCGGGGCGCCACGAGCACCAAGCACACGCCGACCGTCAGCGCGGTGTCCATAAATGTTCGCTGGGTTGGGTTAGGCGGCTTGGGTGCGGGGGCGTCCCCAGCGTTGCTGGCGTTCAGAGCGGACGCGGACGCGGGCGCGTTCGCGGCGTTGCGCGGCCAAGACGGGCGGGATAGCGGGCGTCGGCGTTGCGCCCGCGCGGGTAGGCCTGCGGTTCGCGGGCGAGCACGGTGTGGTTGGGGTGGTCGGAGCTGACGATGACGACGGTGCACACCGGGCCGAACTGGTCGAAGACGAAGCAGCGGCTCGGGCAGGTGGCGGTCAGGTACTCGATCCGGTCGAGTTTCCCTCCTTGTCCGGATCGGTGAACTCCTTCCAGGTTCTCGTCCGTTGGAAGGAGATCCGGTGGTGGCCCAAGAGCTGACGCAGCCGTTCCCGGCCGACGGTGACGACCCGGTCGGGGTTGTCGCCCAGGTAGTCGGCGAGTTTACGCAGGCTCCAGTGCGTGAACGGCCGCCCCAGTTTCGCGGGACGGGTCCGGGCCACCGCGATGATGAACGCCTCGTCTTCACAGCTGATCCGGCGGGGACGGCCTCCGGCCCACCGGGGGTCCAGGCAGGCCAGACCGATCTCGTTGAACCGGTGGATCACATCCCGGACCGTGTCCTCGTCAGCGGCAACCAGCCGGGCGATCGCCGGCACCGTCGTCCCGCCGGCCGATGCCATGATGATCGTCGCCCGGCGGGTCCGGACCGAGGAGTGCGTCCCCCGCCGCACAAGCGCCTGCACCTGGCGGCTTTCCTCCCCGGTCAGCCGCCGCGCCCGCACACGCTGTGCCATACGCCCACCTCCCGGCACCGGTCACACACGTCGGTACCGACAGTGCACATCCCGCCCCCGGGCAGCGCCAGCCCCACCCGGCGCCTCCCGACCCAGCAAACGTTTATGGACATCACACTGGCGATGACGACCCAGATTTCGGGTTTGGCGAAGTCGAATGCGCCTTCAGGTTGAAGGAACCCAAGGAGGAAGGCATTATTAAACTCCTCGCTTGTTTCGCGTAGCCCGCTGCGTGACACGACGGCAAGCAACGCCAGCAAAACTGGGAAGGCCGGACGCTGCCTCACCGACATAGGACGGGGACAGCGTAGTCCCCCACGGCACGTCCAGCCCTCCTCTACCGCCTGCACCCGCAGCACACACGGCGGGCCGCCTCGGAAACGGCCCCTTCAGGAGGATGATCCCGATGACCACCAGCACTGACAGCGCCACCGTCGCCACCCACTCACAGCCGTTACCAAACGAAGCCGAGGCGTTACCCACTTCGCCGCCCCCCAGCCCGCTGCGCGGCAACCCGGGCGTGATCGGTATCCCCACCTTCATCGCCGGGGCCGTCGGCCTCGGGCTGGTCGACACCGGGTGGCTTCCGCCCGCCGCAGCCGGCGCAGCCATACCCGTCATCATGACCGCCACCACCGTCGGTCTTCTGATCTCCGCGATCTGGGCGGCAGCGCTCGGGCAGAACGCCGCGGCCAGCCTCTTCGCGGTGTTCTTCGGGTTCTACGGCAGCTACGCCGCGTTCGTCCTCGGTCTCGGCCACAACTGGTACAACATCCCCGCCGATCAGGTCACCAGGAGCACCGAGCTGTGGCTGATCAGCTGGCTGGTCACCATCGTCCTGTTCACCGTGGCCACCCTGCGCCTGCCCAGCAGCTACACTCTGCTGCTCGGGCTCGTTGACGTCGCGCTGGTGCTGCTGCTACTCGGCACCATCAACACCAGCACCGCCCTCACCCACGCCGGCGGCTACGTCGTGTTCGCCTTCATCGCGGTCGCAGTCTACCTGTACCTCGACCTCATGTTCACCGAGACCGGCGGGAAGGGCCTGCCGCTCGGCAAGCCGATCATCTCCGGATAGCATGCCGCGATACGATTGCCATAGATAGCCGGGCTGACGCGTACTGATGAAAATTTCTTGCACCTGCCATCAGATTCATAATCGACATTGGTGATTGCAATCCGGTTCACCGAGCAGGTAAATGGAGAGACCGAGGGAATCGTCATCAACGTCGAAAATGGTGGCACGTTCACCGATGATTCCATCCCCGAGCCAACGGCCATAACACCAAAAAGAACAAAGAATAAGCGATGAAGATCAATTTCGCCTGAACGGCCAGGCTGCGCTGGCCACTGGTGGCGCCCGCGGCAATCGACACCGAGCCTGCTCGGGTTCTCGCAGCTGTGGGCGCCATCGCGTGGAAACCAACATGACAGAGTCATTCTTCCGCGAGAACCCGGGCAAGGTCAACACTGCAAGTACATAAACAGGAATCCCAATGCATGAAACAGGAGAATCTACCGTCACCGAACGGTGACGGTAGATTTCCCCCAAATGCCAGAGCCTGAACCGGGTTACAGAAAAGGATCTCCACGACCCGGGCCACTCCCCTGGTTGTGCGCTGTGAGTTGCTGCTCCTGCACTCCGCACGTTCGGTTTAGGTCCCTGACCAGCCCATTTTCTTGATCACGGGGGTTTGGTCGGGTCGACTCCGAGGAGGTCGAGCACGCGCTGCTGGAGGGAGTGGTTGGGTAGGGAGCTGGCGCGGTGACGGGTGACCGCTCCGTTTCCAGCTCCCTCCCGTCGATTCCGTGCATGCGGTTCTCCCGCACACGGCTCACCGACGTCTTTCACCGCCGGCATTCGGTGATCTCCAGGGGCGGTTCGGTCTGGGAGCAAGGACGGTCCCGTCGAGGTTGAGCAGACCGAAGTGGTCGGGTGAGGCGTAGGCCACGACCCGCCAGCCCCATGCCCGGCTGCGTTTGTGACGGTGTGCCACGAAGATTGCCAGCCGGTGCACGGCATAGGTCTGCATCTTGTCGAACACGTGGGCCGAGTTTCCGTAGCGGACGTACCCGGCCCAGCCGCGCAGGAAGGCGTTCACCTGCCGCACGACGGTGTCGACCGGCACCAGCAGCCGGCGACCGGGCGGTCAGATCCCGGATCCGGTCACGGGCGTGCTGGGCCGCCTTGCGGGACGGCCAGCGGGCGAGGAAGACGACACGCTTGGCCCCGGTCCGACCACGGGCGCGTACCAGCCGATGGTGGAAGCCGAGGAAGTCAAACCCCTCGTCACCTTCGGTCAGGTGCACGATCCGGGTCTTCGCCGCCTTCGGTTGTAGGCCGAGGCCAGCCAGCAAGGCCGTGGTCCGCGCGAGCGCGGCCTCGGCCTGCTGCCGGTTTTCACACATCACCACGAGGTCGTCGATGTAGCGGACCAGCGTCCCGTCACAGCCGTGGTCCCATGCCCGGTCGAGCCGGTGCAGGTAGACGTTAGCCATGAGCGCCGACACGCATCCCCCTTGTGGGGTGCCGGTCACCGCCCGCCGCTGCGACCCGTCCTCCATCACCCCGGCGCGCAAGAAAGCACGTACCAGAGCGAGGGCTTTCCGATCGCAGATCCGTTCCTCAACCGCCTGCATCAACTTTTCGTGCGGAATCGCCTCGAAACAGTTGGCGACGTCCGTTTCCACCACCCACCGACGACCCCGCCAGGATTCGTCCAACAGGACCTGGAGGGCATCGTGCGTGCTGCGTTTCGGCCGAGCGCCGAACGAGCAGCCGAGGAAATCAGCCTCGAAGACCGACTCGAGTACGATCTTCAACGCTGTCTGCACGATCCGGTCCCGAACCGCAGGAATAGAAAGCGGCCGCCGCTCGCTCGACCCAGGTTTCGGGATGAACACCCGCCCGGCCGGTAGCGGACGGTAACCGCCCTCCTCCAGTTCGCAGACCAGCTCGTCGAGGAGCCGGTCCACGCCGTACTCCTCGACCTTGGTCAGGGTGATGTTGTCGATGCCGGCTGCGCCGCGGTTGCGGCGCACCTGCTCCCACGCCCGCCGCATGACGTCTCTGCGGTAGACCTTGTCATACAGCGCGTGGAACCGCCGTCCGGGATCGGCCTTGGCCGCCCGGTAGAGCGCATGCTGCAAGACGCGGACCCTGTCCCCACGGACAGCCGCCAGGGTGGACCTAGCCGAAACGGCACTCACCAGCCCGATCTCCCTCACACCAGCGCGTAGACGAAGTAGCGGCCCTTCCCTCACCGGCGGTTATGTTGTCCGTCCGGCTCGACCGGTAATATGGCCGCCTCCGACACCCTCCCGACACGCTGTCCACTTCCCGGTTCCTCACCGGTTATAAGACGTCGCACTTCCACAGGATTCCCGCAGCCTGTTTCGGCCGGGGAGGGCCTCCCCAGTTCCCGCCGTCACCATCTGAACGTTCCGCACCCCCTACGCCGAGGAGTCCTTCGCGGCCGCACTCCAGGGTCTTCACCGCTTCCATGGCCTTCACTCTGACTAAAGGGGCTCGGCACTCCCTCTTCCCACCTTGCGGCAGGCACTTTAACGGCGCTGCAGGTTTCGCTTCATGCTACGGACCGCCCAGTCGCTCCCCCTTCTCAGGGCTTTCGACGGTGCGCTTCGACCCCGGGCGTTTCCCCCCGACGCCGGCACCCTGCTACCGGGCCTCCTGGCAGCTACCCGGACCGGACTTCCACCGGCAGGCGACGACGAGCTTCAGACCAGGTCATGGCCCCACGGCCACCTCCAGATCACTGGGCGCACCAAGAACAACGGTGTAACCCCGATCAAGGAGTGACACCTGATGACGATCACCACCGACGCGGCGGACACTGCTGTGGGGTGTGTCGGTTCCGGGTGTGTCGGTTCCGGTAGTTCTGCCTGGTTAGCGGCATGATCAGGGCGTGTGACGGGCGGTGGACGGCCGGTTGACGGACTGGATCTCGCTGGGAGTCTTGGCGTCGTTCGTGCCGCGTGCCGAGGCGACCGAGGCGACCGAGGCGACCGAGGCGACCGAGGCGACCGAGGCGACCGAGGCGACCGAGGCGACCGAGGCGACCGAGGCGACCGAGGCGACCGGGAAGGGTGCCCGGCGCAGCGACGCGACGATCCCGCCGCACGTGGTGGCCTACTTCGTGATGGCGTTGGCGCTGTTCGCCGACGATGACTACGAGACGGTCGCACGCCGGCTGGCCGGGACGCTCGACGACCTCGATGTCACCTCGCCGAAATGGGAACCGACCTCGGGTGGGTTGATCAGGGCCCGCCAGCGGCTCGGCCCGGCGCCGCTGGCGGAACTGTTCTCCCAGGTCGCCGGGCCGGCCGCGGACATGGACACCCTCGGGGCGTTTCTCGGCCCGTGGCGGCTGATGAGCATCGACGGGCTGGAATGGGACGCGCCGGCGTCGAAGGAGAACACCGCCGCGTTCGGCCTGCCCGCCGGCCGCGACAACGCTCCGGGAGCGTTGCCGAAGATCCGCGCAGCGACCGTGTCCGAGTGTGCCTCACACGCGGTGGTCCTCGCCGGACTCGGCCCGGCCGGCGGGGCGAAGGCCGCCAGCGAGCAGGCGCTGCCCCGACGCCTCTACCCACAGCTGGAGCCCGGCTGGCTGCTGCTCGCCGACCGGAACTTCTACTCCTGGGCGGACTGTGGTGCACGGCCGCGGGCACCGGCGCGGCGCTGCTGTGGCGGGTCAAGGTTACCCTGCGCCTGCCCCCGCTGAAGGCACTACCCGACGGCTCGTACCTGACTGTCCTGATCAACCCGAAGATCACCGGGAAGGCGCGGGACGCGCTGCTCGCCACGGCCCGGGCCGGCACGCCGCTGGACCCGGCGAAAGCCCGCTACGCCCGCCTCGTCGAGTACGACGTCCCCGACCGGGAAGGCGACGGGAAACACGAGATCATCGCTCTGATCGCCACCATCCTCGACCCGCGGGAGGCGGCCGCGACCGGATCAAGTTCCTGCGCACCGTAATGATCATCCGCGACCGGATCGTCACCGACCCGGTTTTCCCCCTGATGACCAGCATCACCGTGTGCTACGGCTACTCGCCGCCGACATCACCCGGAGACAGGCTCAACAGCCGCCGCGAACGTACCTTCCCTCGCGTGGTCCACCGAGCCCGGCACAACCAGTACCCCGTCAAGAAACCCGGCCAACGCGGCACCCACCACAACGCGCCACCCACGATCAGGCTCACCAACCCGCTGAACCCGCAGCTTGACCGACTTAGCGTCAGTGACATTGGGGTAAGGGTTCCAATAACAACTCTAGGGTGGAGCTGAGGGGATTCGAACCCCTGACCCTCACACTGCCAGTGTGATGCGCTACCAGACTGCGCCACAGCCCCAACTACTATTCATTTTATATCAGACCCGAGCAAATCCGGTCTTGCACCCCACCCGGGCACCAAACCTGTCCTGATGGACTACTTCGGCAAGTGTACAGGCTCCGTGTCGGCTACTGTCGGCGCCCCCTGGCTCGGCAGGAGCGTCTCGGTTAGTCCCGATCCGGCGGTCCCGACCTTACCAGCCAGCGGCCCCGCGTTGTGCTCGACCAGGCGGAACCCACCCTCGACGAGCCGCAGGACGGACCACCGGCAGTTGGCGAGCGGTCCGAAGTGCCACCAGAACTCCGGTGGGAGGCCGAGCACATGACCGATCAGTGACCGGGCAGTACCGCCGTGCAGGACAAACACGACGAGACCGTCCCATTCGGCCGGAAACCCCTCGGCCCGGACCTCGTCGAAGACCGTGCCGGCCCGCTCCGCCACCTGCCGGTAGGTTTCGCCACCGCCACGGGGCACGTCATCCCCGCGCCGCCAGGCCCGATCCTCCGCGGGGAAGCGTTGGGCCGCCTCGGCAGCGGTCAGCCCGGACCACGCGCCGAGATCGATCTCGCGCAGCCGCGCGTCGGAGCGGAAGGGCACGCCGAGCGCCGCCGCGGTGTCCCGGCAACGTTGCAGGTCAGACGATACGACGAGTTCCGGGCGCATCGCCTGGATGACCGGGGCCACCGCGGCGACCTGGGCGCGCCCGGTGGCGTCGAGGGGCGGATCCGCGTGCCCCTGGAAGCGGCCGACGTCGTTCCAGGTGGTCCTGCCGTGCCGCCAGAGCAGCAGCCTCACCGTGGGGTCGCCGTACCGGGCCCGGCCACCCCCGAGCCCGAGCCGCCGCTCGCCGCGGTGGACCCCGGGGAGGCACCGACCCCGACCCCGACCGCCGCGTCGACGAACGGGATCACCGGGCAGTCCTTCCAGAGCCGTTCGAGGGCATAGTAGACCCGCTCCTCGTCCCGCTGCACGTGCACCACCACGTCGACGAAGTCGAGCAGGACCCAGCGGCCCTCCCGCTCTCCCTCCCGCCGGACGGGCTTGGCTCCCAGCCGGCGTAGGTGCTCCTCGATCTCGTCGACGATACCCTTGACCTGCCGCTCGTTGCCCGCGGATGCGAGCACGAAGCAGTCGGTGATGGCCAGCCGATCGCTCACGTCGAGGATGAGCAGGTCATGGCCGAGCTTGTCGGCGGCCGCCTGCGCGGCGGCGAGGGCGAGTTCGACGGCTCGCGGGGAAGCGGTCACGCTCGGGTTCTCCAGGGTGGTGACGGGCGGGAGGCATCCGTCTTCGGCTGCCTCGCGCGCCGTCCGGGGCCGGACGGCTGCATCCAGCGTGACACATCGACGCGCGGGCAGGGCACTCCTCGCGTCCACGACGGGCCGAAAAATCGAGATATCGCCTGGCCCGGTGGCCCGTCCGGACGGCTCGGCGGGTCAGGGAGCACCCTGGTAGAGACGCCGCTTGGCGATGTAGCGCACGACCCCGTCGGGAGTGAGGTACCAGATCGGCGCCCGGCGGCCAACCCGTTCCCGGATGTCGGACGAGGAGATCGCCAGCGCCGGGACCTCCAGCAGGCTGACGGCGCCGGTCGGGAGGCCGGCGTCCAGCGCGAGGTGGTAACCGGGCCGGCTCACGCCGACGAAGTGGGCCAGTTCGAACAGCTCGCGGTGGTCACGCCAGGTGAAGATCTGCGCAAGCGCGTCCGCCCCCGTGATGAAGAACAGCTCGTCGTCCGGTCGCGCCGCACGCAGGTCTCGCAGGGTGTCGATGGTGTAGGTGGCGCCGCCCCGGTCAATCTCGATCCGGCTGACCGTGAACTGCGGGTTCCCCGCCGTCGCGAGGAAGGTCATCAGATAGCGGTCCTCGGCGGCGGAGACTTTGCGATGGATCTTCTGCCAGGGTTGCCCGCTCGGCACGAAGACCACCTCGTCCAGATCGAACAGGGCGGCCACCTCACTGGCTGCGACGAGGTGCCCGTTGTGGACGGGATCGAAGGTCCCACCCATGACACCGAGGCGCACGACCGGACACTAACCCCGCATCACCGCACGTGCCCGTCTGGCGCAGCCCAGCGGGAGATGTGCCACAAAGCCTCACACCCACCAGCGCCTCACACCCACCAGCGCCTCACACCCACCAGCGCCTCACGCTCATCGGTCTCACGCCCACCGCCGTGCCCGCCGCAAGCGGGCCAGTCCTGGAACGGCCCACCCGGCTAGGCTGACCACAGGCCGCAGGCCGGCCCCGTCCCCCCGCAAGGAGGTCCCGCCCATGCCGACCAGTCCGCGTGCGGGGCAACCCGCCGCCCCCGAGGATCTCGTTGACGTTGACGGCCTGCTCGCCGCCTACCACGAGATCCATCCCGATCCCGCCGATCCGACCCAGCGGGTGTCGTTCGGCACATCCGGTCATCGTGGCTCGGCGCTGCGCGGCTCCTTCAACGCCGACCACATCCTGGCCACCACCCAGGCGATCTGCGACTACCGGAAGGAGGCAGGCGTCGACGGACCGCTGTTCGTCGGGATCGACACGCACGCACTGTCGGCGCCCGCGCTCGCGAGCGCCCTGGAGGTCCTCGCCGCGAACGGCGTCACGGTACGCATCGCCCCGGACGGCGAGGCCACCCCGACCCCGGTGATCTCGCACGCGATCCTGCGCCACAACCGCGAACGCACGCCAAGCAACAGGACGGGCAGGACGGACACCACCGGCGCCACCGGCCCGGCGCGCGGCCTCGCCGACGGCATCGTCGTCACGCCGTCGCACAATCCGCCCGCCGACGGCGGGTTCAAGTACAACCCGGCGCACGGCGGTCCGGCGGACACCGGCGTCACCAAGGTCATCCAGGATCGCGCGAACGCCCTGCTCGACGGTGGCCTCGCGGGCGTGGCCCGGGTGCCATACCCGCAGGCGCGCGCCGCCGCCGTGGTCCACGACTACGTCGGCGCCTATGTCGCGGACCTCGGCGACGTCATCGATCTCGACGCGATCCGCGGCGCCGGGGTGCGCATCGGCGTCGACCCGCTCGGTGGGGCGAGCCTCGTGTACTGGCAGGCCGTCGCCGAGCGGCACAAGCTGGATCTCGACGTGGTGAACACCACGATCGACCCGACCTTCGCCTTCATGACGACCGACTGGGACGGCAGGATCCGGATGGATCCGTCGTCGCCGTACGCGATGGCCTCCCTGGTGCGACTGGCCGGCTCGTTCGACGTCGCCCTCGCCAACGACGCCGACGCCGACCGGCACGGCATCGTCACCGGCACGGCCGGGCTGTTAAACCCGAACCACTACCTCTCCGCGGCCATCGCCTACCTGTTCGGCCACCGCCCGGGCTGGCCGACCGGGACGGCGATCGGCAAGACCCTGGTCAGCTCCAGCATGATCAACAGAGTCGGAGTGAGCCTCGGCCGCGACGTGGTCGAGGTGCCGGTGGGCTTCAAGTGGTTCGTGGCCGGCCTGACCGACGGGAACCTGGGCTTCGGCGGCGAGGAGAGCGCGGGCGCGTCGTTCCTGCGCCGCGACGGCGCGGTATGGACGACCGACAAGGACGGGATCATCGCCTGCCTGCTCGCCGCCGAGATGACGGCGGTCACCGGCCGGGACCCCGGGCAGTTGTACCGGGAGCTCACCGATGTCCACGGTGCCCCGGCCTACCGGCGGGTCGACGCGCCGGCCACCCCAGCGCAGAAGAAGATCCTGGCCGCGCTCACCCCGGAGAGCCTCAGCGCGACGACGCTCGCCGGTTCGCCGGTGACCGCCGCGCTGTCGCACGCGCCGGGCAACGGCGCGGCGATCGGCGGGGTGAAGGTCGTCACTGACGATGCCTGGTTCGCCGCCCGGCCCTCCGGCACCGAGGACGTCTACAAAGTCTACGCGGAAAGCTTCCGGGGCCCCGGACATCTCGACGAAGTCATCACGGAGGCACAGTCGATCGTTGACGCCGCCCTCGCCCGCGGCTGATCCTGCCGGTCCCCAGGCCGGTCCCGGAGCCAGCCTGGGGACCGGGGCTGGGGCCGGGGTCGGGGACCCGTCAGGACGGAAGAAGCCGCCCGAGGAACGCCTGGAGCTGCTCGACGTTGCGGCACTCCACCATCTCGTCAACGAGCTCGGCGTACACGTTTGTCGCCGAGTCGCCCGAGCCCCAGTAGCTGCGCGGCTCCGGGTTGAGCCAGTAGGAGTGCCGGGCCTGCGAGCACAGCCGCCTGAAGATGGTCGCCGAGGTCGGTCGGTAGTTGTTCCGGGCGTCACCGAGGATCAGCAACGACGCCTTGGGACCGACCGCCTCGGGGTACTTCTCGGCGAAGACCTCGATGGCATGCCCGTAGTCGCTGTGCCCGTCGAACCAGACGAGGTCCGCCTCTCCGGAGATGCGGGCCATCATGTCGCCGAGGTCGAGGCCGCGCAGGTACCTGGTGACCTCGTCGGTCGTGTCGATAAAGGCGAACGCCCGGACCTTGGCGAACTGCTCGCGCAGCGCATGGGTCAGCATCAGGGTGAAATGCGCGAACGAGGCCACCGAGCCGGAGACGTCGCACAGCACGACCAGCTCGGGTTTGTGCGGCTTGTGCGGGCGGTGCCTGGTCTCCACCGGTACGCCGCCGGTGGCCAGCGATGCCCGCACCGTGCGCCGGAAGTCCAGCCGGCCGATACGGCCGAACCGGCGCCGCGCGGTCAGCCGGGTCGCCAGCCGCCGGGCGAGCGGGTAGACCTGCCTGCGCAGCTCCACCAGGTCCCGCTGGGAGGCTCGCAGGAACTCGACCTGGTCGCTGAGCGGCTTCACCGCGGTGCGCTCGACCGCATCGAGGCCGCGTTCCTCGGCCATCCGCCGCCGCACCTCGGTGGACACCATCTCCTCGAACTCGCGGATCCGGTCGGTAATGGTCTGCCGGGCAGCCCGTTCGGCGAGTCCGCCACGTTCGGAATCTGCCAGCATCGCCGCGAGCAGATCGACGATGAGGGTCTCCGCCGACATCACCCGCAGCACCCGGTAGATGAACCACGAGCGGGCGGAGCTGCCGCGCGCCGACCCGAACGCGCTCACCGCCTGCCGGGCGAGCGCGCGCAGCGCCTCGTCGTTGCCGTCGCGCAGCGCGTCGAGCAACTGGTCGCGCAGCGCCTGACGCAGCTCCTCCAGCTGCTCGGGCGACAGCTCGCCGGGATCGACGCCGGCGTTCGCCGCCGCGCCGTTCGCAGCCCTGGCCGGGTCGTCGTCCAGGTCGTCCAGGTCGTCCAGGTTGTCCAGCGACACCCCGTCCCCGATCCGGGGCGGGAAGTACAGGTCGAACAGAGTGTCGAAAGCCGGCCGGTACAGCGGCCGCTTGCACAGGGTCGCCGCGAATGCCGCCCGGACGGCGTCCCGCTCGGCCCAGCCCAGCGCGCCGACGGCCCTGGCGGCATCCACGGTCTCAGCGCTGCTCACCGGGACACCGACCCGGCGCAACGCCGCGGTGAAATCGACGGTGCGGTCCAGCAGATTCATGCCGGCGCCCCCTCGTGGACGTGCGGCCGTGGCGACGGCCGTCAGCTGGCAATCGATTCGATGAATTCGATCAGTTCGATGGGTTCGGCTCGGGCTGTTCAGTTCGCGCCGAGCTTGAGGTGACTGATGGCTCGGGCCTGGTCGCTGGCGTGCTTGAGGACGACGCCGAGAGTCGAGGCGACGGCGGTCTCGTCGAACGTGTCGAATCCGAGCGCGAGCACGGTCTGACCCCAGTCGATGGTCTCGGCGATGGAGGGCGCTTTCTTCAGTTCCATCGCCCGCAGCGCGCGGACGATCCGGACCAACGATTCGGCGTGCCTCTCCGGGAGATCGGGCACCCGGGAGAGCACGATCTCCTTCTCCCGCTCGGCCGAGGGATAGTCCAGGTTGAGGTAGAGGCAGCGCCGCTTGAGCGCCTCGGACAGCTCCCGCGTCGCGTTGGAGGTCAGGATGACGAAGGGACGGCGGATGGCGCTGATGGTACCGAGCTCCGGAATCGTCACCTGGAAGTCGGACAGCACCTCCAGCAGCAGGCCTTCCACCTCGACGTCGGCCTTGTCGGTCTCGTCGACGAGCAACACCGTCGGCTGCTGGCGGCGGATCGCCGTCAGCAACGGCCGGGAGAGCAGAAACTCCTCGCTGAAGATGTCGTCGTGGGCCTGCTGCCAACCCTCGGCGCCGCCGTCTCCCGATCCGGCCTGAATGCGCAGCAGTTGCTTCTTGTAGTTCCATTCGTACAGTGCGCGAGCTTCATCAAGCCCTTCGTAGCACTGCAGCCGAATGAGCTCGGCGCCAACCGCGGTCGCCAGCGCCTTCGCGAGCTCGGTTTTACCGACACCCGCGGGCCCCTCCACAAGCAGCGGTTTACGTAGCCGATCCGCGAGGAAGACCGTGGTGGCAATCGCCTCGTCCGCGAGGTATCCGGTCACGCGAAGCCGTTCCCGCACATCAGCGACGTCGGCGAAAGCGTGTTCCTGCAGCGACATGGCCACCTTCCGTCCGTCCCCGTGTCAGGCATCGCCACGTCCATACTGCCAGGCTGGCGCCGCAGACGGGTGACTACGCCTTGCGCGCCGCCGTCCGCCGGGTGGATATCCACGGGCTGCTCATCGACCTGTTCGCCGCCGGTTCACCCGGGGATTCTCCCGAGGTGTTCGCCTGGGTGTTCGCCGGTTCAGTCGATCCGCTCGTAGGCGGGAAGAGTAAGGAACTCGACGAAGGTCTCGCCGAGCGCCGTCTCCTCGAACACCGCCGCCGCGTCCTTCCAGCGACCGTTGTCGAAGGCGGCGGCGCCGATGGAGAGCCGGATCTGGTCCAGCACCTCCGCCAGAGTGGTCCGGACCAGATCGGCCGTGACCGGACGGCCGTCGTCGAGCACGACCCCGGCGGCTATCCACTGGAAAATCTGACTACGGGAGATCTCAGCGGTGGCGGCGTCCTCCATCAGGTTGTCGATGCCGACCGCCCCGATCCCACGCAGCCAGCTCTCCAGGTAGCGCACCCCGACGCTGATGTTCCCGCGGACCCCGGCCGCGGTGACGGAACCCGGAGTGTCGCGCACCGCCAGCAGGTCGCCGGCGCCGACCTTGACGTCGTCACGCAACCGGGTGAGCTGGTTCGGCTCGTCGCCGAGCACCGCATCGAAGACCTCGGTGCACACCGGCACCAGGTCAGGGTGCGCCACCCAGCTCCCGTCGAACCCGTCCGCGGACTCCCGCTCCTTGTCGGCGCGCACCTTCGCCAGGGCCGCGGCGTTGATCTCGGGGTCGCGCCGCGACGGGATGAACGCCGCCATCCCGCCGATCGCGTGCGCGCCGCGGCGATGACAGGTGGAGACCAGCAGCTCGGTGTAGGCGCGCAGAAACGGCACCGTCATCGTCACGCCGTTGCGGTCGGGCAGCAGGAACTCAGTCGGCCGGGACGCGAACGTCTTGATGGTGGAAAACATGTAGTCCCAGCGGCCAGCGTTGAGTCCGGCGGAATGCTCCCGCAGCTCGTAGAGGATCTCCTCCATCTCGAAGGCGGCGGGCAGCGTCTCGATGAGAACGGTCGCCCGGATGGTGCCGACGGGCAGGCCGAGCTCGGCCTGCGCCGCGGTGAACACGTCGTTCCACAGCCGGGCCTCGAGATGACCCTCCAGCTTCGGCAGGTAGAAGTACGGCGCCACGCCCGTAGCACGCAGGGCGTGCGCGTTGCGGACCAGGTACATTCCGGCGTCGAAGAGCGCGGCGACGATCGGCTCCCCGTCGACGGTGACGTGCCGCTCCGGCAGGTGCCAGCCGCGCGGGCGCACCACGAGCGTCGCCGTGGACTCGTCGAGCTCGTAACGACGGCCGTCGGGCGAGGTGAAGGCGAGCGTGCCGGCGACGGCCTCACTCAGGTTGTGCTGTCCGACGACCATGTTCGACCAGGTCGGCACGTTGGCGTCCTCGAGGTCCGCCATGAAGACCCGGGCACCGCTGTTGAGCGCGTTGATGAGCATCTTGGCGTCGGTCGGGCCGGTGATCTCGGCCCTACGGTCGACCAGCCCCGGCGCCGGCGACGCGACCCGCCAGTTCCCGGCCCGGATGTCGGCGGTCTGCGGCAGGAAGTCCAGGGTGGCCCCGGCTGCGATCGCGGCGCGGCGGGCGGCCCGGGCGGCGAGCAGTTCGGCACGCCGGCCGGCGAACGTGCGGTGCAACCCGGCGACGAAGGCCAGCGCGTTGTCGGAGAGCACCGCGTCGACCTGCTCCGCGGTGAGCCCCGGCACGGTCCG
>NZ_CDWWXA010000053.1:14954-29845 GCF_977971845.1 Frankia sp. CeCAU1
CACCGCGGACACCCCGTGCACCGTCACCCCGTCCAACGAGCCCATACCTGTTCCCTTCCCGGTTCCGTTGCGTCCCGGACGGCCCGATCCGGCGGGCCCGGTGACCCGGGCCTCAGGTGACCCGGGCCTCAGGTGACCAGATGCCCGTCGCCGACACCGACCCACGTCGTCGAGGTCAGCTCGGGCAGCCCCATCGGGCCGCGGGCGTGCAGCTTCTGGGTCGAGATGCCGATCTCGGCGCCCATCCCGAACCGCTCCCCGTCGGTGAAACGGGTCGAGGCGTTCACCATGACGGCCGCGCTGTCGCAGGTCGTGATGAACCGCCGAGACGCCGGCAGGGACCGGGTGACGATCGCCTCGGTGTGCCCGCTGCTCCAGCGCCGGATGTGCGCGACCGCGTCGTCGAGGGAGTCGACGACGGCGACGGCCATATCCAACGACAGGTACTCGGCCGCCCAGTCGCCGTCGGTGGCGGGCAGCACCCGAGGATCGACGGCGCACACCGTCTCGTCGCCGTGCACGGTGACCCCGGCATCGTGCAGGGCGGCCAGCACCCGGGGCAGGAACTCCCCGGCCACGCCGGCGTGCACGAGCAGGGTCTCCGCCGAGTTGCACACCGAAACCCGCTGGGTCTTCGCGTTGACGGTGATCGCGAGCGCCTGGTCGAGGTCGGCATCGGCGTCCACATACACGTGGCAGTTGCCGACCCCGGTCTCGATGACGGGCACCGTCGACTCCTCGACGACCGCCCGGATCAGACCCGCGCCACCCCGCGGGATGAGCACGTCGACGAGCCCGCGCAGCCGCATCAGGTGCTTGACCGCATCGTGGTCCACCCCGGGGACGAGCTGCACCGCGTCCGCCGGCAGGCCGCTCGCGACGGCGGCGCCGCGCAGCACCGCCACCAGCGCGGTGTTGGAATGTACCGCGGAGGCGCTCCCGCGCAGCAACGCGGCGTTGCCGCTCTTGAGACACAGGCCTGCGGCGTCCACCGTGACGTTCGGCCGGGCCTCATAGATGATCCCGACGACACCGAGAGGCACCCGGATCTGGCGCAGCTCCATCCCGTTCGGCAACACCCGGCCGCGCACGACCTCGCCGACCGGGTCCTCCAACGCCGCGACCTGACGCAGGCCGTCGGCCATGCCGGCGAGCCGGGCCGGGGTGAGGGTGAGCCGATCGACCATCGCCCCGGCGGTGCCCGCCGCCCGCGCGGCGGCGAGGTCCTCGGCGTTCGCGGCGAGAATCTCCGCGGAACGGGCGATCAACGCGTCGGCCATGGCGAGCAGCGCGCGGTCCTTCTCGGCGCGGCTGCGCGGCGCCAGCAGGGCCGCCGCCGCCTTGGCACGGACGGCGCTGCCTCGGACATCCTCCGCAGAGGTGCTCATCTCGGGTCCTCCGTTAGGCGGGCGCCGCGGCGCTGCCCGCCGCTAAGAGGCTACCGGTGGCTCGGCGGTCGTGCCGTTCATCGCTCCTCACCCGTATCCGTCGCCTACACCCGCATCCGCGACCTACTCATCTCCTTATCCCGTTATCCAGATCTGCGATCCGCCAGGTCCGCGACAGGCAGGGACCCGGAACGGTGATAACCGGAACAGCCAGAAAGGCGCGCAGTTCGGACCCCCATGACGATCATCTCGACGGGATTGCCTACCGTGGTCGCATGCGTGCGCTGCACACGTCCGACTGGCATCTCGGGCGTGGCCTGTACGGTCACGACCTGATGCCGGCCCAGGCGGCCTTCGTCGATCATCTCGTCGACGTCGTCCGTTCCGAGGGCGTTGACGTCGTGCTCATCGCCGGCGACGTGCACGATCGGGCGATCCCGCCGGTGGGCGCGCTGGAGCTCTTCGACGAGGCGCTCTCCCGACTGCGCGATGCCGGCGCCCGGGTCGTGGTGATCAGTGGCAACCACGACGCGGCCCGCCGGCTCGGCGACAAGGCCGGCCTGCTCGACCCCCGCGTCCGCATCCGGACGGATCCGGCCGCGGTCGGGGATCCGGTCGTCGTCGAGGATCCCGCCGGGGCGGTCCGGGTGTACGCGATTCCCTACCTGGAGCCGTCGGCGGCGAACTCCCAGCTTCCCGAACCGGCGCAGGCGCCATCTGGCTCGGACGTCCCGGCCGCCGGGATCCCCGCCGCGACGATGCACCAGGCGATGCACCGGGCGATGCACGCAGTGCGGGCCGACCTCGCACGGTATCCGGATGCCCGGTCCGTCGTGGTGGCGCACGCCTGGGTCACCGGCGGGGCGGCGAGCGAGAGCGAACGCGACATCAGCGTCGGCGGGGTGGGCAATGTGCCGGCCCAGTTGTTCGAGGGGATCACCTATACCGCGCTCGGCCATCTGCACCGGCCACAGGCGATCGCCCCGTCCGTCCGCTACAGCGGATCGCCACTGGCCTACTCCTTCTCGGAGTCCGGCGACGCGAAAGCGTCACTGCTCGTCGAGATCGGTCCGACCGGGCTGGGGAACGTGACCCGCATCGGCGTTCCCGCCCGGCGGCGGATGGCCCTGCTGCGCGGCAGTCTTGCCGACCTCCTCACCGACCCCGCCCATGCCCCGCACGAGGCCGACTTCGTCTCCGCTGTGCTGACCGACCCCGTCCGCCCCATGGACGCCATGGCCCGGTTGCAGCGCCGGTTCCCCTTCGCCCTGCGGCTCGCGCACGAACCGGAGACGGAACCAGACGAGATACTCAGCTTCGGCCGGCGGACCCGGGGACGCTCGGAGCTGGAGATCGCCGAGGCCTTCGTCGCCCATGTACGCAGCGCTCCCTCGGCTCGGGAATGTGCTCTGCTCGCCGAAGCCCTCGGCGCCGCCCGCCGGGCCGAGGAGGAAGTCGCCTGATGCGTCCCCACCACCTGACCCTGGCGGCGTTCGGCGCCTTCCCCGGCACCGTCGAGATCGATTTCGACGTCCTCGGCAGCGGCGGCCTGCTCCTGCTCTGCGGGGAGACCGGGGGCGGCAAGACGACGCTGCTCGACGCGGTCGGGTTCGCGCTGTTCGGCCGGGTGCCGGGGATGCGCGGGGAGGTCTCCGGGCCGCCGGACCTGCGCTCGCACCACGCCGCGGCATCCCTACGGCCGGAGGTGACGCTGGAGTTCACGGTGGCGGCGGGACGTTTCCGGATCACCCGCGGCCCCGCCTGGGACAAGCCGAAACGCGGCGGCGGGACGACCCGCGCCCATCCGACGGCACGGCTGGAACGGTTCGACGGCGCCGGCGGCTGGGAGACGGTCGCCACCCGCATGGAGGACGTCGGCCATGAGATCGACCTGCTCGTCGGCATGAGCGACAAGCAGTTCTTCCAGGTCATCATGCTCCCGCAGGGACGCTTCGCCGACTTCCTCCAAGCCGACCACGGTGCGCGCGAGAAGCTCCTGAAGCGGCTGTTCCACGTCAACCGCTTCGAGTACGCCGAGCAGTGGCTGCTGGACCAGGCAAAGATCGCCGCCGAACGGCTGGCGCTGGCCCGCGCCGAGCTCGACCGGGTGACCGCCCGGGTCTCGCAGGTGGCGGCCGTCGACGAGCCGGAGGATCCGACGGCTGACGCCGGCTGGGCCTCGGACCTCGCCGGGACCGCCGCGGCGGCGGCCATCTCGGCCGACGAGGCGGCCGGCGCGGCGGCAGCGCGGCGCACCGCGGCCGAGGAGGCCTTGGACCAGGCACGCGACCTCGCCCGACGCGTCGGGCAGCGCCGGGTACTGGCCGCCCGGCAAGAGGAGCTCGCGGCACAGACGCCCCGGATCGAGCTGCTCGCCACCGAGTTGGACTCGGCCCGCCGGGCCGCCGCCGTCGCACCCGCCCTGGGCGAGGTCCACCGCCGCGCCGCCGAGGTCCACCGGGCCGAGGCCGCCGAACGAGACGCCCGGGACCGGCTCGGACGCCATCCATCCGGGCTCCTTCCCGGGGAACCCGCCCCCTCGGGACCGCTGCCCGAGGAGGGCACCGGGAGGCCTGCCGAAGCACCTGCCGAGGAACTCGCCCGCCTGGCCCGCCTCGCCCACACCGAGACCGGGCGACTGGGAACGTTGGCCGACACCCTCGCCGCCGCCGAGCGGGACGCCGAGGAGGCCGCCGGGGCCGACCAGGATACGGCCGCCTACACCCGGTCCGCCGCCGAACTCGCCGAGGCGATCAGCGTCACGCTGCCCCGCGCCCGCGTCGAGGCCGAGGCCCGGGTGGAGGTCGCCCGGCGGGCCGGCGCCGCTCTGCCCGGCCTGGTCGAACGGGCCCGGTGGGCCAAGGAGCTGGCCTCCGCCGTCCGGGAGGGGCGGCAGGTGCGGACCGTGGCCGACGAGGCCGAACGAGACGCATCCGCGGCCCGGACCCACGCATCCGACCTCCGGCGGCAGCGATTCGACGCCATCACCGCCGAACTCGCCGCCGCGCTTGTCCATGACACGCCCTGTCCGGTCTGCGGGGCCCTGGAGCATCTCGACCCGGCCGAGACCCGGGCCGACCATGTGAGCAAGGACGCCGAGACCGCGGCCGGGCAGGAGGCGGACCGGCTCGCCGACGCCGCGACGAGGGCGGGCCGGGCGGTGGCCCACTGGGAGTCCCGGGTCCGGGCGCTGCACGCCGACCTGGTCGGCCCAACGGACCCGGACCACAGCGCGAACCCGGACGACCGCGTCGAGGCCACCTTCGCCGAGATCCGCGCGCTTCCGGTCGCGACGCTGCTGGGCGGCTCCGGGGCGCCGGTCGCGGATCGGCTCGATGAACTCGCCGCCGTGCTGACCCACGCGGTCCGCGCCCGGACCCGGGCGGCGAAGAAGCTCGCCGCGGCGGAGGCCGCGTTGCGCGAGGTCCACGAGAACGAGAAGGAGACCGCGGCCCGCCATTCCGCCGCACGGACCGCGGCGCAGGCGGCCCGGGAACGCGCGGCGGACGCCCGGGACCGCGCCGCCCGACGGCTCGCCGGCGTTCCGGCGGAGCTATGCGACCCCGACGCCCTGGCCGCGCGCCGCCGTGCCGTCACCGCCCTCGCCGCCGATCACGAGGCCGCGCAGGCCGCGGCCCTGGCTGCCGAGCAGGCCCGGGCCGAACACATCCGCGCCGGGACGGCCGCCCTCGACCAGGCGCGGCAGGCGGGGTTCTCCGACCTGGACGACGCCGCCGAGGCCGTGCGGGACTCCGACTGGATGCGCCGCGCCGCGGACGAGGCCCGGGCCCATCGGGACGAGCTCGTCGCCGTCGGGGCCAGGCTGGCGGGCGAGGATCTCGCCGTCGATCCGGGCACCGAGGTCCCGCTGGCCGACCACGAGACGGCCGTGACCGACGCCCGTGAGGTCCACGAGAGCGCGCTCGCCACGGCCGCACGCGCCCGGGAACGGGCCGAGCGGCTGGCCGCGCTGGTCACGGAGTTCACCGAGAAGCTCACTACCCTGGATCCGCTGCGAGAGGCGGCGGACGAGCTGCGGGGACTCGCCGATCTGGCCGCCGGGCGGGGTGCCAACACCGAGCGCATGCCGCTGTCCAGCTTCGTGCTGGCGGCCCGGTTGGAAGAGGTGGCCGCCGCCGCCAGCCATCGGCTCGCGGCGATGAGCGGCGGTCGGTTCACCCTGGTGCACGACGCGGGGGAAAGCCGCGACAAGCGTCGGCGCGCCGGCCTCGGGCTGCTGGTCGACGACGCCTGGACCGGCCGGCAGCGCGACACGGCCACCCTGTCCGGCGGGGAGACCTTCCAGGCGGCGCTGTCACTGGCCCTCGGGCTCGCCGACGTCGTGACGGCCGAGGCGGGAGGCCGGCGGATGGACGCGCTGTTCATCGACGAGGGTTTCGGCACGCTCGACCCGGGCAGCCTCGACGAGGTGATGACCGTTCTCGACGAACTGCGTTCCGGCGGCCGGCTCGTCGGCGTCGTCAGCCATGTCACCGAACTGCGCCAGCGCATCCCGAACCAGATCCGGGTCGTCAAAGGGGTCGGCGGCAGCCGGGTCGAGACCACGTCCTGACCCGGACACACCACTGACCCGGACACACCACTACTCGGCTGGCCTAGCCGGGAAAACCGCCCCCCAGGCCAGGACCCGGGATCGGAAATGGCCGCCACCGGATTCCGGTGGCGGCCATTTCGGCATTGCCGAGCGGACCAGGGATCAGATCATTTCATCGAGTCTTCAACGGAGATGTCCGGTTACGAGAACAGGTTTATGGTGACCGACTTTCCACTGAACGGTCTCTGGAGGGGGAAGGTACGGCTGTAGTTGTCCGAGTTGTCGGAACACTGGACGCTGAAGGTGGCACTCGTGCCGGCCACCGGAACCTGCTGGAGGCTGAGGCTGTAGAAGCCGCCGGCGCCGACGCCGGACGAGTCGAACTCGCCGGCCGTCGTGCGGACCGCCACGCCTGCCGCGGCGCTGGCCGGGCACCTGGCGACGCCGCCGATCAAGACATTCGAACTGTTCAAATCCGCGCTCGCGGGAAGGGCCGATGCCAGCGTCAGCGCGCCGGCGGCTCCGGCCGAGGCGAGGAGACCCACGCTCTTACGCATTCTCATGACGAAATAACCTCTCTCAACAGATGCGACCTCTTGCCCGCCGAGGGAAGGTTACCCGACTCCGGAAACGCTATTCGCCGCCGTCGCTATTTTTTGCACCGAGGCCTCTTCAGTTTTATCGGCGTCTTTCCGGGTAGCCGGGGTGAAATGCCGGGAAAGAACTGTTGACGGGCTCTCTCGAATTCCGGGCCACGAGGCGCGATAGACGCCGGTTTCCACTGGAATATCGTCGTCCAAGCCATCCCCAATCCGATATGTCTAATTATATGGACGGTCTTGTCCCGGGCCGGGAAACGGCTCGTCCCGGGCCGGGAAACGGGCCGGCGCGCCTGGCTGTCACCTCAGCCCGGGTCGGGTGAGTAGCCGGCCGGGTCAGCGGGCCGGCAGCAGCAGCACGAGGTCGTCGCGGTGGACGATCTCACGTTCGTACGACGGTCCGAGTTCCATGGCGAGGTCGGCCGTCGAACGCCCGAGCATCACGGGCAGCTCCGCCGCGTCGAAGGCGACGAGCCCCCGCGCCACGGACCGCCCGTCGGGGTCGACCAGGTCCACCGGGTCCCCGGCGGCGAAGTCCCCCTCCACGCCGGTTATCCCGGCGGGCAGCAGCGACGCCCGCCGCCGTACCACCGCGGCCACCGCCCCGGAGTCCAAGTGCAGCCGGCCCTCGGGGGCGGTCGCGTGCGCCAGCCAGAGCAGGCGGGAGGCCCGACGCGACCCGGTGGGGTGGAAGACGGTGCCGACCTCGTCCCCCCGCAGCACCGGTGCGGCGTTCGCGGCCGAGGTGATGATCGCCGTGACGCCGCCGGAAGCCGCCATCCGGGCCGCCTCGATCTTGGTAGCCATCCCGCCGACCCCGACACCGGCGGTGCCCGTGCCCCGGGCGGTCAGCCCGTCCAGGTCGGTATCCGAACGCACCTCGCGCACCATGGTCGCCGGGCCCAGCCTGGGGTTGGCGTCGTACAGGCCGTCCACGTCGGACAGAAGCACCAGCAGGTCCGCCGACACGAGATGGGCGACAATCGCGGCGAGCCGGTCGTTGTCGCCGACCCGGATCTCCTGGGTGGCCACCGCGTCGTTCTCGTTGATGATCGGGATGACGTCGAGCTCGAGCAGCCGGTCGAGCGCGGTCCGGGCGTTACGGTAGTGGGTGCGGCGGATCACATCGGTCGCCGTCAGCAGCACCTGGCCGACCTGGTGACCGGCCCGTCCGAACGCCGCCGCGTAGCTGTGTACGAGCGAGCTCTGGCCGACGCTCGCCGCCGCCTGCTGGGTGGCGAGGTCACGCGGCCGCCGGGCCAGGCCGAGCGGGGCGAGACCCGCGGCGATGGCCCCGGAGGACACCAGCACCAGTTGTTGTCCGGCCCGGGGCAGCACCGCGGCCACCAGCGCCTCAAGCCGGTCGACGTCCAGACCGCCGACGGCCGTCGTCAGCGAGGACGAACCGACCTTGACGACGACCCGGCGCGCGTCGGTCACGAACGGACGCACGCCTTCATCCTTTTTCTTCTCCTCGTACCGCCGGTTCTCCTCGTACCGCCGGGTCGACGACGACGGCGGCGGCGCGGCGAGCCATCCGTTCGGCCCGGGTCAACCGCACCGAGGTCCGCAACCGGTCGTCGGTCCCGCGCGGTCCGAGGGAGACCGAGGAAGCCGTGTCCCCACCTCGGCCGGGTGACGGTGCCGCACCGGAGGCCGCGGTGCCGGCCGGCCCGCGGCCACCCGGACCGGTCTCGGCGAGCCCGTCGCCACCCGGATGATCATCACCACCCAGCCCACCGTTCCCCAGCCCGCCGCCGCTCAGCGTTGGCTCCCAGTCGAACGTGACCTCGCCGATGGTCACCTCCACTCCCGCGGTGGCGCCGAGGCGAGCGAGCTCCTTCTCCACGCCGAGGCGGGCGAGCCGGTCGGCGAGAAAGCCGATCGCCTCGTCGTTGGTGAAGTCGGTCTGCCGCACCCAGCGCTCGGGCTTCGACCCGGTGATCAGGAAACCGTCGCCGAGGGGGCGCACCGTGAAGTCGGGCTCGTTCACCGCGCGAGGACGCAGCACGATGCGGGTCGCCGCCCGGGCCGGCGCGGCCGCCCGGTGCTGGGCGACGAGGTCGGCCAAGGCCAGGGACAGCGCGTGCACGCCACGTCGGGTCGCGGTACTCACCGCGAAGACCGCGAGGTCACGGGCTCGCAGCTCGGGAGCGACGAGCTCCGCGAGCTCCGCGGCGTCCGGAACGTCGATCTTGTTGAGGACGACCAGCCGGGGACGGTCGGACAGATCGGCGGAGTAGGCTGCGAGCTCGGCCTCGATGACGTCGAGGTCGGTCATCGGATCACGGCCCGGTTCCAGGGTGGCGCAGTCCAGCACATGCACGATCACCGAGCAGCGTTCGATGTGCCGGAGGAACTCCAAGCCCAGCCCGCGTCCCTCGCTGGCGCCCGGAATCAGGCCGGGGACGTCCGCGACCGTGTAGGGAGGACGATCACCCGCCTGCGCCACGCCGAGATTGGGCACCAGCGTCGTGAAGGGATAGTCGGCGATCTTCGGCTTGGCCGCGCTGAGCACCGACACCAGGGAGGACTTGCCGGCGCTGGGAAAACCGACGAGCGCGACGTCGGCCACGGTCTTGAGTTCCAGCACGGCGTCGAGCTGCTCGCCGGGCTCGCCGAGTTCGGCGAACCCGGGGGCCTTGCGGCGGGCCGACGCGAGCGCCGCGTTGCCCCGCCCCCCACGGCCGCCGCGGGCCAGTACGAACGCGCTGCCCGGTCCGACCAGGTCGATGATCTGCTCGCCGTCCTCCGTCAGCACGACGGTTCCGTCCGGCACCGGGAGGACGAGGTCCGCACCGTCCGCTCCGTGCCGGTTCGACCCCTGGCCGGGGCGTCCCCGAGAGGCGCGCTGATGCGGATGGAAGTGGAAGTCGAGCAGGGTGGTCACGCTCGGGTCCACCACGAGGCGGACGTCACCACCCCGGCCGCCGTCACCGCCGTCCGGCCCGCCCAGCGGCTTGAACTTCTCCCGGTGGATGGAGGCACAGCCGTGACCGCCGTCCCCGGCCGTCGCGTGCAGCACCACCCGGTCGACGAATGTCGGCATCACCACCTCCTCTCTACATCCCTCCCCGCGAGAGAGGCACCAAAGCCGCGCAACCACGCCCGGAAGGGCGGTGGTACGCGCGGCTGCTGGCTCACCAGTGATCGCCGATGATCGCCATCTGACGGCAACCAAGGCCACGCCGTCGAACCGACGGCGTGGCCTTGACGATCAGATTAAGCGGGTACCGCCGCCTCGGCCACCACGTTCACGACCCGACGGCCCCGCCGATGGCCGAACCGCACGTGCCCGGGCGAGAGCGCGAACAGCGTGTCGTCCTTGCCGCGCCCGACCAGATCACCCGGGTGGAAATGGGTCCCACGCTGACGGACGATGATCTCGCCGGCCTTCACGTACTGGCCGCCGAAGCGCTTCACGCCCAGCCGCTGCGCGTTCGAATCCCGCCCGTTGCGCGAGGAACTCGCGCCCTTCTTGTGCGCCATCCCGCTCAGGCCTTCCCGGTCTCGATGCCAGTCACCTTGAGACGCGTCAGCTTCTGGCGGTGACCCTGGCGCTTGTGGTAGCCGGTCTTGTTCTTGAACTTGTGGATCCGGATCTTCGGACCCTTGACGACGCCGACGACCTCGGCGGTGACCGCGACGGACGCGAGAGCGTCGGCGTCGTGGGTGACCGACTCGCCATCGACGAGCAGGAGCGCCGGAAGGTTCACGGCCGCGCCCGGCTCTCCGGAAAGGAGCTCGACGTCGACGACATCGCCGACGGCGACCCTGTGCTGCTTGCCGCCGCTGGCAACGACCGCGTACACCAGATCTCCCTGCTGTTGTTATGCCGCTGTGACCACACGGAACCCGAAAGGGCGTTCCCCGCGGAGCTTTGGGTGCGCATGGGCCGCGATCGGCCGGAACGCGGACGATCGGCGGTCATCCAGCGAGCATTGCCCGCTAGCGAGCATCGCCCCATCCGGATGAGCATGCGGGCTCCACCTTACAGGTCATCGGGAGCGGAGCGAAGGAGCGCCCGCCGCATACCGCGCATTCCGTCCCGCGCATCCCCCGCACGGCGGTCGCGTGTCCCGCACCCGACGGGCCCGCCGGGCGGCTCTCATCGCGGGTCCTCGCCCCGCTCGTCCGGGTCATATCCAGGGATGACCCGGACGGGCCATGGTGTAGGCCGCTGAGGAGGGAGAAGCATGGATCGTCCACATGGCGGAGTTCCACGATGGATCGTGAGGCTTCGGCGCCGGGAATGAGATCGCGTCGGGGGTGACGAGGATGTACTGGCAGCTGGTGATCTGGGCCGCGGGAGCCGGTACCGCCGTCGCTCTGGCCGTCGTCTGCCGCCCGGCGGCCACCGCCGCCCGTCGTTACGGCTCGGTTCCCGGCACGGTCCCCGCCGCGACGGGCGCGCTGACCGTGCTGGTCGTCGTCGGTCTCACCCTCACGGCCTTCGCCGGCCTACCGCCCTGGGCAGGCGCCTGTTGGACGCTGGGCACCGCGGCCACGGCCGGATGGATCGCGCTGCGCAGGCGGGGTCCATCCGCGTGGGGATTGCCCGATTCCGGGATGAAGGGCCGGCCGTCCGGTGGTCTCGAGGCGGGAGACCCGGGAGAGGCGGGAGATCCGGGAGAGGCGGCCGATCCCGCCTACGCGGCCGATGAGCCGGTCCTACGCGGTCGGATGATCCCGAACCTCGCCGATCAGGACGATCTGGTGCAGTCGCTGACCATCGCCTCCTATGCCCTGCAGATGGGCGATCCAGGACGGGCCCGTCAGGCGGTCGAGGTAGCCTTGTCCCGTTCCCGGGCCACCCTCGATCTGCTACTGCGGGAGAATGCCGGCCGCGGGCTCGTGCGCCCGGGCCCGGCCGCCGGGCCGGGCCGGTCCGAGTCGGGCCGGGCCGACCGCCGCCTGAACGGCCGGTCCGGCTCTCCGCCAGGCCTCGATCAGCTGGGGGCGCCCACGACGAGCGACCCAGCATCCCACGCCGGACGCCGCGGGGTCCTTCCGCTCCAGAGACAAGCTGGCGGACCAGTGGCACCGGATCTCTGGCGGGTCAGGCGCTCGGGGGTTCCGCCGAGGGCACGGACTCCAGCGACTCTGCCGGCTTGGACACCGGCCGGGAGGCCCGCCGTCGTCGGCCCCGGGCCGGTTTGCCCGCAGTGGACAAGGCGTTGTCCGCGGTCGCGAGGCTGTCGGGATCATCGGAGTTGGCGTACACCGGCGGCAGGGGCTCCTCGAAGCCGCCCGCGCCGGAGCCACCGCCAGCGGGCACATGCCCGTTCGACCCAGCTGGGGAACCGACTGCCCCGAGTCCCGGGGCGGCGGCAGCTGCGGCCCCGCCCGCCGGCCCCGCCGCGCTGTCGGCCGCATGCGCGGGCTCGGGCGCGAGCACCGTATCCGCGGCGGTGACGCCCGCGGTGGCTATCGCACCCTCGCCGGCCGTCACGGCGACGTTCTCCGCGGCGTCGGGCGTCGGTGATGCGGCAGATTCGATGGATCCGATGGATCCGATGGATCCGATGGGTTCGCCAGGTCCGCCGGACGCCTCGGATTCGGATGCGGACGTGGGCTCGGCCGACGCGACGGCGATGATCGCGGGGCTGTCGACGGCGCTCGTGGACGAGACGCTCGTGGACGAGACGCTCGTGGACGAGGAGCGGACCCGACGACCGGACCCGGACCCCTCAGTCGGCGCGGGCACCGCCACCGGAGTCGGCTGACCGGCACCGGACACGACGGTCCCGCTCGGCACGCCGGCTGCGGCGTGTGCACCGCTGCCGCCGTCGAGGTGGATGACCACCCCGCGGCCGTTGCAGTGCACGCACGGCTCGCTGTACGCCTCCAGCAGGCCCTGCCCCACCCGCTTGCGGGTCATCTGGACCAGCCCGAGGCTGGTCACCTCGGCGACCTGGTGCCGGGTACGGTCCCGGCCAAGGCACTCGGTGAGCCGGCGCAGGACCAGTTCTCGGTTGCTCTCCAGAACCATGTCGATGAAGTCGATGACAATGATGCCACCGATATCCCGCAGCCGCAGCTGACGGACGATCTCCTCGGCGGCTTCCAGGTTGTTCTTGGTGACCGTCTCCTCGAGGTTGCCGCCCTTGCCGGTGAACTTGCCCGTGTTGACGTCGATGACCGTCATCGCCTCGGTCCGGTCGATGACGAGCGATCCGCCCGAGGGCAGCCAGACCTTGCGGTCGAGGGCCTTGGCGAGCTGCTCGTCTACCCGGTACTCGGCGAAGACGTCACCGGTTCCGTTGTAGCGGCGGATCCGCGACCGCAGATCGGGAGCCACTGTGTCGATGTACTCCTCGATCGTGATGGCCTCACCCGAGCCCTGGACGACCAGCTCGGTGAAGTCCTCGTTGAAGATGTCCCGGATCACCCGGACGACCAGGTCCGGCTCGCCGTAGAGCAGCGAGGGCGCCGACGCCTTCTTCGCCTTGCGCTCGATGTCCTCCCATTGGGCGGCGAGCCGCTCGATGTCGCGTTCCAGCTCGGCCTCGCTGGCACCCTCGGCTGCGGTGCGCACGATGACCCCGCCGTCCTCGGGCGTGATTTTCTTCAGGATGCTCTTGAGCCGCGCTCGTTCGGTGTCCGGCAACTTGCGGCTGATCCCGGCGTTCTGTCCGTCCGGGACGAACACCAGGTACCGCCCCGGCAGACTGATCTGGCTGGTGAGCCGCGCGCCCTTGTGCCCGATCGGATCCTTGGACACCTGGACCAGGACCGACTGACCGGACTTGAGCACCTGCTCGATCTTGCGAGGCCGACCGTCCAGCCCGGATGCGTCGTAGTTGACCTCGCCGGCATAGAGGACGGCATTGCGTCCCTTGCCGATGTCGACGAAGGCCGCCTCCATGCTGGCCAGCACGTTCTGTACTCGGCCGAGGTAGACGTTGCCCGCATAGGACGACGAGCTCGCCCGGGTCACGAAGTGCTCGACGAGTACCCCGTCCTCCAGCACGGCGATCTGGGTGCGCTCCCCGGCGTGGCGGACGACCATCCGGCGTTCGACCGACTCCCGCCGGGCCAGGAACTCCGCCTCGGTGACGATCGGTGGCCGACGCCGACCACTGTCGCGGCCCTCCCGGCGCCGCTGACGCTTGGCCTCCAGACGGGTGGACCCGCTCAGCCCCCGGACCAGGTCCTCGTCCTTGCGGGTCTCCCGGACGTGGACGACCGTGTTCGGCGGGTCGTCGGCGAGCGCCGGCTCGTCGCCGCCGGCGCGACGGCGCCGCCGCCGCCGGCGGCGGGCCCCTCCCAGCCGGTCGTCCTCGTCCTCACCGTCACGCTCGGCACTTTCCTCCGCCGCGCCGGGGGTCGTCTCGGCGCCGTCATCCGACGCGACGGCGGGCACCGACCCGCTTCCCTGCCCGGCCACGGACGAGCCGTCCACACCGTCCGTGTCCTGTGCCACACCCTCGCGACCCGTGTCGTCCGCAGCCGCAGCGCCGTCCTCCGGGCCGGACTCCACGCCGTCCTCGTCGCCCCGGGCCCGACCACGACCACGGCGACCACGGCGCCGACGGCGGGTGGAGGCCGAGCCGCCCCCATCCGGGTCGTCGTCGCATTCGCTGTCCTCCTCGCCGCCCGTGAGGCCGCCCATCGTGTCGGGATCGGTCGTGTCGGGATCGGTGGCCACGTCCGCCTCGTCCCGGGGGTGAGCCGGTGCCTCGGCATGCTGCCGCTCGGCGGACGGGAACGCCGTGCCCGCCACGGCGTCCACCGCGGTGGCGGCGGATCCGAGTTCGGCGGCACGCCGCCAGCGAGCCTCCACGACCGCCGGTTCGGGGGCCTGGAAGGTCACCATGGCGACCGGTCGCCGGAGCACGGGACGGATCATCGTCTCGACGACCGACTCGTTATGGATCCCGGCCCAGGTCGGAGCGGTCGCCCGCCTGGCCCTTGTCGCCGCGCTCCGGGTGCTGCCGGCCTCGGGCTCGGCAGAGCTCGACTCAGCAGAGCTCGACTCAGCGGTCGGCTCCCGGGCCGCCGGCTCGGCGACGCCGGGCTCGGCGACGCCGGGCTCGTCGGTCCCGGGCTGCGCGGACTCCGGTTCCGTGGGCCCAGGCGTGTCCGTAGGCCCGGATCTGTCCGTAGGCCCGGGCGTGTCGGGAGCCGACGCCACGGCGGCGGTCGAACCCGCGGGTACACCGACGGACCCGGTCGCACCGACATCCGGCATCGCCGGACCGAGGGTGGTCGCATCGGCAGGCCCGGCTGCGGCGGCAGGCCCGGCGGCGGCAGCAGGCCCGGCGGCGGCGGCAGGCCCGGCGGCGGCGGCAGGCCCGGCGGCGGCGGCAGGCCCGGCGGCGGCAGCAGGCCCGGCGGCGGCGGCAG
>NZ_CDWWXA010000054.1:0-29137 GCF_977971845.1 Frankia sp. CeCAU1
CCCCGCACCCCGCACCCCGCACCAGGAGCTTCCCTTACCCTTCCGGCGGCTTCCTTCTTCTTCCCGAGGCTTCGATGCCCGTTTCCTTCCTCGTGGATAACCGGGAAGGAGCAGCTCGTACAGTCGTCGCATGGCCCGTGTTGTGGTGATCGGCGCCGGTGTGGGCGGGCTGGCAGCCGCGACCCGGCTCGCCGCCACCGGGCATGACGTGACGCTCTGCGAGCAGTCGTCGCGGACCGGAGGCAAGCTCGGCTGGTACGAGCGCGACGGGTTCGGCTTCGACACCGGTCCGTCCCTGCTGACCATGCCCGGCGTGTTCGAGGACCTGTTTACCGCGACCGGCGGGCCGTTGCGCGGCGAGGTGGAGCTGCGTCGGCTGGACCCGATCGCGTCCTACCGGTTCGCCGACGGCACGACGCTCACCGCACATGCCGACGACGACGCGTTCGTGGCCGAACTGGACGATCGGATCGCCCCCGGGTCGGGCGAGGACTGGCGGCGGCTCGCCGACCGGGCCTGCCGGGTCTTCGACGCCGCCGAAGGACCGTTCCTGTCCAGTCCCGTGTCGGCGACCGGGCTGATTCGGCTCGCCTGGTCCGCACCCGGTGACATCGCCGCGATCGCGCCCGGCCGGAGCCTGCGCCGGCTGGGCCTGCGCTACCTGCGTGATCCCCGGCTGCGGATGATCCTGGACCGCTATGCCACCTACTCCGGGTCCGATCCCCGGCACGCCCCCGCCGCTCTGGTGTCGGTGATCCACGCGGAACGGCGCTTCGGGGGCTGGTACGTCGCGGGCGGCCTGCGCCGCCTCGGGGATGCGCTCACCCGCCGCGCCGAGGAACGCGGCGTCCGGATCCTGCTCGACGCGCCGGTGCTGGCGGTGACCCGGACCCCCGGCGGCCGGGTCGACGGGGTCCGTCTCGCCGACGGTATCCGGCTGCCCGCGGACGTCGTCGTCGCGAACGCCGACGCGGCGGCGCTCTACGGCCGGCTGGTGAACGATCGGGTCGGCCGCCGACGGCTGCGGCGGACGGTACCGTCGATGTCCGGCTTCGTGCTGCTGCTGGCCCTGACGGGTCGCACGCCCGGGCTGGGGCATCACACGGTCACCTTCCCCGCCGACTACGACGCCGAGTTCGATGCCGTCTTCGCGGGCCGGCTGGCGGCCGATCCCACTATCTATCTTGCCGCGCCCGCCGACCCGGCCTGCGCGCCGCCAGGCTGCGAGGCGTGGTTCATCCTGGTGAACGCGCCCCCACATCGCGGCACGGGCGGCCACGACGGCGCAGGCACCCTGGACTGGGACCGTCCCGGGCTCACCGACGGCTACGCCCGGCGCATCCTCGATGTGCTTGCCGCCCGCGGGTTCGACGTCCGCTCCCGGTTGCGCTGGTACGAGACCATCACCCCGGCGGATCTGGAACGGCGCACCGGGACGGTGGGCGGATCCATCTACGGTGGATCCTCGAACGGCGTGCGGGCGGCCTTCCTGCGGCCTCCGAACGCATCCCGGGTACCCGGCCTGTTCCTCGTCGGTGGGTCAACCCATCCCGGCGGCGGGCTGCCGCTCGTCGTGCTCTCCGCCGGCATCGTCGCCGGTCTCATCGGCCCGGCCTGACCCGGCTGTCAGGGCCGCGTGGACCGTGGCCGTGAGCTGAAGAAGGCCGATGGCGCAGACCGCCAGCATCGCGGTCGTCGCGATACTCGCGGCGAGGTTCGCGAGGCCGGGTACCAGACCCGCTCCGAACGAGCCAACCGCGGCGATGATGATCCGGGTCGGCCGCTCCCCGACGGTCACCACACCGATCTCGTCGAAGCCGGCGTTGCCGGCCCGGGCCCGGGTGTACTCCAGCAGTCCCAGCATGCTGCCTGTCGCGATCACGAGGCCGCCGGGTGCGCCGAGACACCACAGGGCCAGCAGGTAGGCCAGGTCACCGCAGCGGTCCACGACGGAGTCCAGGACATATCCCCAGGCGCTCGCGCGTCGGGTGAGGATCGCCACCGCTCCGTCGAGGTTGTCGGCCAGGCCACTGAGCACGATCACCAGAGCCCCCAGCAGTGGCCACCGGCCACCGGCCACGGCCGGGGGAATCGCGAGGGCGGTGAGCACGGCCCCCCCGGCGGTCACCGCCGACGGGCGCACCCGGCGGGCGGCGAGCGGCCTGGCCAGCCAGTAGACCACCGTCAACCAGGCACGAACGAGCCATAGCCCGCGCGCCAGGTCGTAGCCGCCGTGCAGGGCCGACCATTGGGCAAGGTAGGTGTCCCGACCAGGTAGCGGGGTGCTCACGTCGTCCATCGTGCCCGTCGTCCATCCCGTTCCGCCATCCCGTTCCGCCCGGTACGGCCAGCGCCCCGCCCGGTACGCCGCCATCCGTCCGGTACGCCGTCTCGCGCTGGGACATGCTGGGACATAGAGTCTCGTCGTCCCCTACCGCGAGCCGTAGCGGCACCCTGCGTCCGGCCGGCGACCAAAACCGAAGGCGTCGATCGGTCACCGGACCGGCCCGAGGTCGGGAGACGCGGTGTCGGAGGAACAGCGGTGTCACGAGAGAACAGCGGTGCCACCCAGACGTGGCGGGAGTGACGTGTCCGAACAGGTAGGCGGCGTAGTGGAGACCCTTGAGGACCTCGACCCGCGGGCGGTCTTCTCCGCCCATCGCGACCAGGTGATCCTTGCGGTACGGATCACCCCGATCTTCAACACCCTTGATCTCAGCCTGGTGACGGCGGTGGTGGACGCCGCCAACCAGGCCGGGTTCGCGCTGGTCCGGGAGCATTCGCTCCGCGACGAATGGCTGCTGTGCGTCTTCGATGCCTACGACGAGCACGACTGAATGCCAGCCCGGCGGCATGAGCGCGGACGGGTCGGGCGAGCGGCCCACCCGTCATGCGCCACCGGGACACCCCGCGGACCGGCCGGCTATCGGACCGCCTGGTAGATCTCCCGGGTGGCGCTGGAGCGGTTGAGGGTGATGAAGTGCAGGCCCGGTGCACCGCCGTCCAGCAGGCGACGGGACAACTCGGTCGCCACCTCGACCCCGATCGCCCGCACGGCCGCCGGGTCGTCGGCGACGGCCTGCAACCGGGAGGCCAGCGCCGGCGGGAAGGCCGCACCGGACAGCTGCGCCATCCGGACGATCTGCGCGACGTTCGTCACCGGCATGATCCCAGGAATGATCGGCTTGTCGCAGCCCAGCCGGCGGACCCGGTCGACGAGACGGAAATAGTCGTCAGCGCCGAAGAAGAACTGGGTGATGGCGTAGTCCGCGCCGGCGTCGAACTTGCCCACCAGGTAGCGCGCGTCGCTGTCGAAGTCGACCGATCGTGGGTGCTTGTCGGGGAAGGCTGCCACGCCGACGCAGAAGCCGCCGACCGACCTCACCAGGCGCACGAGTTCGTCCGCGTGCCGCAGGCCCGCTGGATGGGCAGTCCAGGTGCCCTGCGGATCCCCTGGCGGGTCGCCGCGCAGGGCCAGGACGTTGCGCACCCCGACGCCGGCGTAGTTGCCGATGACCCGGCGCAGCTCGGCGACGGAGTGGTTGACCGCGGTGAGATGGGCGATCGGCGTGAGGGTGGTGTCGGTGGCGATCCGCTCGGTCATCCGGATCGTGCCCTCGCGCGTCGACCCGCCCGCCCCGTACGTCACCGAGACGAACGAGGGATGCAGCGCCTCGATCTGGCGCAGGGCCGTCCACAACTGCCGCTCGCCGTCCGGCGTCTTCGGCGGAAAGAACTCGAAGGAAAAGGACGCACGACCGGTGGCGAGGTACTCGCCCATCGTCGTGGGTTGCGTGCTCAGACTCCGGACCGCCGCCATGGCACGAGGGTAGACCGAGCGTGGCCACGATCGAAGACGGACCCCCGATCGGAAACACGACCGATCAGGCCCCGACAGCGGGCAGCAACATTTCCCCGGCGTGATCCCACGAACCCCCAACGTGATCACGCGAGAGTCATGATCCGTCGATTCCACCAACGTGGGTGAGCAACCCGGCTGAAACGGGCTCGTTGGGCGGGACCAGCTGGGACAACCCAGATGGGCGGTAGATGGACAAGAGACGTCAGATGGACAAGGGTCCCAGCGGCGCGGCGAGACCGACCCGTACCCGCCCGGACACGCTGCGCGCCACCACCTGGCACGCCGCGTGCGCCGACGGGGTCAGCTCCACGTCGGCCGCCCCGGGATCGGCGGTCTCCACCTCCACCCCGTACTCGCCGTCGGGCAGCATGACGGTGACCATGCCCGTCTCGCTCTGCGCCCGCACACCGTCCGGCGGTTCGCTGAAGTGCAGGTTGACGTCGCCGTCCCGGCTGCGCGCGGCGACCGGACCGCGCGTGAGCTCCCGCCCGGCGATGGTGCCATCGCGGGTGACCAGGGACAGTTCACCGCCGACCCCCCACAGCGTGATTTCACCGGCGAGCACCTCGGCCCGCACCCGGACCCGTGGCGGCACGGTCAGCCTGACCCGCACGTCGCTGGCCCGGCCGTCGATCCGCAGCGTGCTCCCGGCCCTCGTGAGCGCGGGCACGGACCGACCGGGACGACGCCGCACGGTCAGCGCGACGTGCACGTCCTCGCGGTCCCGCCCGGAGATCTCGACGCGGCCGGCGGCCACCAGGATCTCCACGGCGTCGATACCGTCGACAGTGTGAGTCAGCTCCGCGGGTGGCAGCCGCAACAGGGTCAATCCGCCCAGTGCGGCGGCGACCAGCAGAACGGCGACCACGACGACGGCGGTGTCGAACACGGGCACACCGCACGGTACCCCGGACGCCGGCCAATCCCCGGCCACACCACGGTGCCGGACCACACCACGGTGGATGTGCGCGGGCGGGTCTCCGCCGTGTTGCGGCGCTTCGCCGGTTCGCGCGGAGCGCTCCTGCGCGGAATCGACGACGATCTGATCCCGTTCGTCCGTATCGCCACCGAATTCCTGCTGGCGGAGGGCAAGCGGTTGCGTCCCGCCTTCTGCTACTGGGGGTGGCGGGGCGCGGGCGGCCCGGACTGCGACGAGATTGTGACCGCCGCCGCCGCCATCGAGCTGCTGCACGCCTGCGCGCTGATCCACGACGACGTCATGGACGCCTCCGACACACGGCGCGGCAGGCCGGCCGCGCACCGGCGCTTCTCCCGGGTCCACCGGACCGCCGGCTGGCAGGGTGATCCCGCCGACTTCGGCCGCTCGGCCGCGATCCTGCTCGGCGATCTGTTCCTGGCCTGGGCCGACGAACTGCTCGCGGCCAGCAGGATGCCACCCGAGGCGTTGGTCCGGGCCTGGCCCACCTACGGGCGGATGCGCAGCGAGCTGATGGCGGGGCAGTACCTCGACCTCGTCGGCCAGGCCGAGGCCGGTCCGCACGGCGGCCTCGATCCCGGGCGGGCGGTCCGCATCGCCCGGTACAAGACCGCCGGTTACACGGTGGTCCGTCCCCTGCAGCTCGGCGGTCTGCTCGCGGGCGCGCCGCCGGACCTGTTGGCGGCCTATGCGGCGTTCGGCCTGCCGCTCGGCGAGGCGTTCCAACTCCGCGATGACCTCCTGGGCGTGTTCGGCGATCCGGCGGTGACGGGAAAACCCACCGGGGAGGATCTGCGTGACGGGCGGCCCACTGGCCTGCTGGCGCTCGCGTTGACCCGCGCGCAGCCGGCCGCGGCGGCCCGGCTGCGCGCGCTGATCTCCCCGCCGGTCCGGCGCGCCGGGCACTCTGAGGATGCGGGACAGCCCGAGAATCCCGGGTATTCCGGGTATTCCGGGGGACCCGGATGCTCCCCGGGATCCGGGCCCACCGAGAACCCCGCGGCCCGCGCCGCCCGGGTCGCCGAGGCCCGCGACATCATCGCCGCAAGCGGAGCGGTGGCCGCCGCCGAGGAACGGATCGCCGCCCGGACCGCCACGGCGGTCGAGGCGGCCCGACGGGCGGATCTGGACGTCACAACCCTCGCCGCCCTGACGGAACTCGCCATGGCAGCGACTTCACGATCACATTGAGCAACCGACTACATCGGGTAACCGCACCATCGACCAGGAAGTCCATCGACCAGGAAGCAGGTGGCAGGTGCGCACGGTGACCGGAGCGACGGATCACGTCGTCATCGTCGGGGCCGGTCTCGCCGGTCTGTCGGTCGCGCTGCGCCTGGTCGGAGCCGGCCGGCGGGTGACGGTGCTCGAGCGGGATGCGACCCCCGGCGGTCGGGCCGGCCTGCTCGCACTGGGCGACTATCGTTTCGACACCGGACCGACCGTCCTGACCATGCCCGAGCTGATTGCCGACGCCCTGGACTGTGTCGGGGAGGATCTCGACCGCTGGCTGTCACTGACCCGGCTCGACCCGATGTACCGGGGGTTCTTCGCCGACGGTTCGTCGCTGGACATCCGCGCCGACCCCGCCGACACCGCACAGGAGATCCGGGCGCTGTGCGGCCCGGCGGAGGCGGCCGGCTTCGAGCGGTTCGTCGGAATCGTCACTGCAATGTTCCGCACCCAGCTGCGCCACTTCATCGACGCACAGGTCGACTCCCCACTGTCGTTGCTGCGCCCGCAGCTCGCCCGGCTGGCCGCCCTCGGCGGCTTCCGCCGGCTCGACACCGTCGTCGGCCGCCATCTACGGGACCCGCGGACCCGGCGGATGTTCTCCTTCCAGGCGATGTACGCCGGGCTCGCTCCGCACGACGCACTGGCCCTCTATGCCGTCATCTCCTACATGGACTGCGTCGCCGGGGTCTACCACCCGGCCGGCGGCATGCACGCCGTTGCCGAGGCGCTGGCCGGCGCCGCGGCCAAGCACGGTGCCACCCTGCGCTACGAGACCACGGTGACGCGGGTGGAGGTGCGGGGTGGCCGGGCGGTCGCGGTGCACACCGCGGCGGGGGAGCGCATCGGCGCCGACGTGGTGGTGCTCAACCCCGACCTGCCGATCGCCTACACCGAACTGCTGCCTCCCTCGACGGCGCCGGCCCGCCTGCGCCGCCTGCGGTACTCGCCCTCGTGCTTCCTCCTGCTGGCTGGGGCGCGCGTGGAGTACCCGCACACCGCGCATCACACCATCCACTTCGGCCGGGCCTGGCGGTCGACCTTCCGCGAGATCATCGATCGCGGCGAGCTGATGAGCGACCCGTCCTTCCTCGTCACCACCCCCTCACGCACCGAACCCGCGATGGCCTCGGCCGGCGGCCACACGTACTACGTGCTCTTCCCCACACCCAACCTCACCGCCCCGCTCGACTGGTCGGTGCTGCGCTCGCGCTACCGCGACGAGGTGGTCGCCACCTGCGAACGCCACGGCTATCGAGGCTTCGGCGACGCCATCGAGGTGGAGCAGGTCACCACGCCCGCCGACTGGCGGGCCCGCGGGATGGCGGCGGGCGCCCCGTTCGCGGCGGCCCACACCTTTCGCCAGACCGGTCCGTTCCGCCCCTCGAACCTGGCCCCGGGCCTCGCGAACGTCGTGTTCGCCGGCAGCGGCACCCGGCCCGGCGTCGGGGTCCCGATGGTCCTCATTTCCGGCCGGCTGGCCGCGGAGCGGATCCTCGGTGCTGACCGGGGTTACCGTTCCCGCGCCCTGTGCTGACCCGTGACGCAGCCCGGCAGCCCGGCAGCCCGAACATTTCCCACCGCCGAGAAGTTGCTGAAGAGCGGCTTAGATGAGGCTTCCGGCCAGGCCGTGCCGAGTCCTTTGGCACCCTGTTCCACGATGCGGCTGGGACAATGCTGCCATGGACGAAGGGCACAGCCCGGCCGGCCTCGCCGTACCGGACACCACGTCGGACGCGGCGCTGCTCGAACGCGCCCTGTTCGAGATCAAAAAAGTGATCGTCGGACAGGACCGGATGGTCGAACGTATGCTCGTCGCCCTGCTCGCCCGGGGCCACTGCCTGCTGGAGGGCGTGCCCGGGGTCGCGAAGACGCTGGCCGTGCAGACCCTCGCAACCGTCGTCGGCGGTTCGTTTGTCCGCATCCAGTTCACCAACGACCTCGTGCCCTCCGACATCGTCGGTGCCCGCATCTACCGGGCGAGTCAGGAGGCGTTCGACGTCGAGCTCGGCCCGGTCTTCGCGAACTTCGTGCTCGCCGACGAGATCAACCGGGCACCCGCGAAGGTGCAGTCGGCGCTGCTGGAGGTGATGTCGGAGAAGCAGGTCTCGCTCGGCGGGGTCACCCACCGGCTTCCCGAGCCGTTCCTGGTACTGGCCACCCAGAACCCGATCGAATCCGAGGGTGTCTACCCGCTACCGGAGGCGCAGCGGGACCGGTTCCTGATGAAGGTCAACGTCCCCTACCCGAACCCGGCGGAGGAGCTCGAGATCGTCCGGCGGATGGGCACCTCGCCACCGCTCCCCGAGCGGGTCCTGACCCCGCAGGCGCTGACCCGGCTGCAGACCCGGGCCGACGAGGTGTTCGTCCATCACGCCATCATCGAGTTCGCCGTCCGGCTGGTGCTCGCCACCCGGTCCCCCGGCGAGGCGGGTCTACCCGAACTCGAGGGCCACCTGGCCTACGGAGCCTCGCCGCGCGCCTCGCTCGGACTGGTCGCGGCGGCCCGCGCGCTCGGCCTGCTGCGCGGGCGCGACTACGTCGTACCCGACGACGTCGCCGCGGTCGCCCTGGACGTCCTGCCCCACCGCCTGGTGCTCTCGTACGAGGCGCTGGCCGAGGGGCTGACCGCGGACGCGATCGCCGCCCGGATCCTGGGCGTGGTCCCGCAGCCTCAGGTGGCGCCCCGCCAGCAGGGCCCCCACTACCCCACCGGTCCGCATGCCGGCGGGTGGGGGACGAACCCGCGTTCGGGCTTCCCGGAATACCTCGACCAGGGTGCGTCCGGATGACGGACCCCGCGGACCGGCTCCGGGCCGGCTCCGTGCCGGCGACCGATCCGGCGGTGGAGCGGACCCTGCGCCGGCTCGAACTGACCGTGCTCCGCCGTCTCGACGGCATGCTCCTCGGCGATCATCTCGGGCTGCTGCCCGGTCAGGGCAGCGAGAAGGCCGAGAGCCGCGAGTACGCCGTCGGTGACGACGTGCGCCGGATGGACTGGGCCGTCACGGCCCGGACCACCGTCCCCCACGTCCACGATCTCATCGCCGACCGGGAGCTCGAGACCTGGGCGCTGGTGGACCTCACCGCCAGCACCGAGTTCGGCACCGGTACCTGGCAGAAGCGTGATCTGGCGATTGCCGCCACGGCCGCGGTCGGCTTCCTGACCGCCCGCACCGGCAACCGGATGGGCGCGATCGCGCTGACCCAGACCGGTCCACGGGCGATCCCGGCCCGGCCCGGCCGGGACGGGCTGCGGGCGCTGCTGCACACGCTCATCACCGCGCCTCGCGGCGCGCACGACCGGCCCCGCCGCCGGCCCGATCCGGCGGCGGCCACCGACCTCGCCGCGGCGGTGGAGGGCCTGCTGCGCCCGCCGCGCCGCCGGGGGCTCGCGGTCGTCGTCTCCGACTTCCTGTCCACCGACCTGCGCTGGGAACGGCCGCTGCGGGTGCTCGCGGCGCGGCATCAGGTGCTCGCCATCGAGATCGTCGACCCGCTCGAGCTGACCCTGCCGCCGGTCGGGCTGCTGCCCGTCGTCGACGCCGAGACGGGGGCGTTCGTCGAGGTCCCGACGTCGTCGCGGCGGTTGCGGGAACGTTACGCCGCGGCCGCCGTCGCCCACCGCAGCGCGGTCTCGCTGGCGTTGCGCCGGGTCGGCGCCGACCATCTGGTCCTGCGCACCGACTCGGACTGGCTGGTCGACATCGTCCGGTTCGCCTCGGCGAACCGGCGCGGCCGGGGAGCCGGCCGCCGCCCGCCCGTGGGTCGGACCGACCAGGGTGGCACGGCGGCGCCCGCCACCAGTCGGGCAGGCACCAGTCGGGCAGGCACCAGTCGGGCAGGCACCAGTCGGGCAGGCACCAGTCGGGCAGGCAGCCGGTGAGCTTCCTGGCCGGGCACTGGCTGTGGCTGTACCTGGGGGTCGGCGCGTTGCTGATCTCCTATGTCGTGGTCTCGGCGCGGCGGCGGGTGTATGCCGCCCGGCTGTCGTCGACGTCGCTGCTGTCCTCGGTGCTTCCCCGCCGACCGCAGTGGTGGCGCCGTCACGTCCCGGCGGCGCTGCTGCTGCTCGCCCTCGCCGGGTTGGTGTTCTCCCTGGCGCGACCGGCGCGGGCCGAGCGGGTTCCCCGGGAACGCGCGACGATCATCCTGGCGATCGACGTCTCCAACTCGATGGCGGCCACGGACATCGCCCCGACCCGGCTGGCGGCCGCCAAGCAGGGCGCCTCGGCATTCGTCGACCAGCTCCCTCCCCGTATCAACCTCGGGCTGGTCTCGTTCGCCGGCAGCGCGACGGTCCTGGTACCCGCGTCCGCCGATCGCGAGTCGGTCCGCGCCGGCATCCGCGGCCTGCAGCTCGGTCCCGCGACCGCCGTCGGCGAAGGAATCTTCGCCTCGCTCCAGGCGATCACCACCGCCGGCAAACGGTTCTCCGGCACGGGGCAGAGCGCGCCTCCGGCCGCCATCGTGCTGCTCTCCGACGGGGAGACCACCCGTGGGCGGCCGAACAACCAGGCGATCGAGGCGGCGCGGCAAGCCCGTATCCCGGTGGACACCATCGCCTACGGCACCGCCGACGGAACGCTCGACGTCGGCGGTCAGGAGGTGCCGGTGCCGGTCAACGAACAGGCGCTCCGTGACATCGCGGAGCAGACCGGCGGCTCGTACCATCGGGCCACCTCCGGCGACGAACTGCGTTCGGTCTACCGGGGGCTCGGTAGCTCGATCGGCTACCGGACCGAATACCGGGAGGTCACCACCTGGTTCCTCGGGCTGTCCCTGGGGCTGGGATTCGCCGCGGCGGCGACGTCCCTGGCGTTCGCGTCCCGGCTTCCCTGAGGGGATCGACGCCGATGAAGGGGTCAACCGGACTCACCGGGGCAGGTCGACCCCGATCGGGCGGGAGCCGTCGCTATCCGCCTCGCTGGGTGGCTACGCTGACTAACGTGGGGGAGCTCGACGCGGCCGGAATCATCGATCCTCGACTACGTTCCTCCTACGCGCGGGCCCGGGCGCTCAATGCCGCCCACGGCCGCACGTACTACCTGGCCACCCTGCTGCTGCCAGGGTGGAAGCGGCCCCACGTCCACGCGCTGTACGGCTTCGCCCGCTACGCGGACGAGATCGTCGACGATCTCGACTCCACGCTGACCGAGGCCGAGCGGGCGCGCTGGCTGCACGAGTGGGGCAGCCGGTTCCTTGCGGCGCTACGGGCGGGGACACCCGCCGTTGACGTCGGCACCGGGATGGCCGGCACCGGGATGGCCGGCACCGGGAGGGACCGGCACCGCGCGGAGGTCTCGGTGCTGCCCGCGGTGGTCGACACCATTCACCGCTTCAAGATCGATTCTGACCATTTCGCGGCGTTCCTGGCCTCGATGGCGATGGACCTCACCGTGACGGAGTACGCGACCTGGGACGAGCTGACCGTCTACATGCACGGATCGGCCGCGGTGATCGGCCTGCAGATGGTGCCGATCCTCGAGCCAGTGGACGACAGCGCCCTGCCCTATGCCCGCGACCTGGGGATGGCCTTCCAGCTCGCCAACTTCATCCGCGACGTCGGCGAGGATCTGCGGCGCGGCCGCGTCTATCTGCCCCGGGCTTCGCTGGACCTGTTCGGGGTCACCCGGGAGCAGCTGGCCGCCGGCGTCGTTGACGGGCCGGTCCGCCGCCTGCTGGCCTTCGAGATCAGCCGGGCGCGGGAGCTGTTCCGCGCCGCCGAGCCCGGCATCCGCCTGCTGCACCCAACCTCACGCGACTGCCTGCGGACGGCGTTCGTCCTCTACCGGGGCATCCTCGACGAGGTCGAGCGCGCCGACTACCGGGTGCTCGAACGCCGCGTGTCAGTCGGGCTCCCGCGCCGGCTGGCGGTCGCCGGACCCGCCCTGGTCCGGGCCGTCCGGGCGCGTCGCGGCCAGGGCCACGGGATGCCTCAGATCAGCTCACGGCCCCCCAGGTAGGGCCGCAGCACTTTGGGAACGCGTACCTCGCCGTCGGCGGTCTGGAAGTTCTCCAGCAACGCCGCCAGCAGCCGTGGGGTCGCCACGGCGGTGTTGTTGAGCGTGTGCGCGAAACGCACGGTGCCGTCGGTGTCGCGGTAGCGCAGGTTCGCCCGGCGCGCCTGCCAGTCGTGCAGCGTCGAGCAGCTGTGCGTCTCGCGGAATCGACCGAGCGAGGGGAACCAGGTGTTGATGTCGTTCATCCGGAACTTGCCGACGCCCATGTCCCCGGTGGCGCATTCGACGACCTCGTAACACAGCCCGAGGTCGGACAGGATCCGCTCGGCAGTGGCCAGCAACTCGGCATGCCAGCGGGCCGACTCGGCCTCGTCAGCGGCGCACAGCACGAACTGTTCGACCTTCTCGAACTGGTGGACGCGCAGCAGACCGCGGACGTCCCGGCTGGCGCTGCCGATCTCCCGGCGAAAGCACGGCGAGATGCCGGCGTAGCGGATCGGCAGGCGGCCCACATCGAGAATCTCCCCGGCATGCAGGCCGACAAGAGCCACCTCGGCAGTCCCCGCCAGGTAAAGGTCGTCGGCGGGGATCGCATAGATCTCCTCGCGGGCCTTGGGTAGCATCCCGGTGCCGACGAGCGGCTCCTCCCGGACCAGGGCGGGCACCGACACGGGGGTGAAGTCCAGCCCGCGCAGCAGGTCGAGCGCATAGGAATGCACCGCGCGCTCCAGCATGACCATGTCACCGGCGAGGGCGTACGCCCGCTCCCCCGCGACCCGCCGGGCCCGGGCGAACTCCGCCCACCCTCGTTTCTCGGCCAGTGCCGTGTGGTCGAGCGGGGTGAAGTCGAACTCCGGCGGCTCGCCGACGGTCCGCAACACCACGTTGGCCGACTCGTCGGCTCCCACCGGCGCACCCGACCACGGGATGCCCGGCACCAGCAGCATCAGCTCGGACAGCCGGCCCCCGGTCCGGGCCAGCTGCTCGCGCAGGTCCTTCAGCTGGCGGTCGAACGCCTCGTGCTCGGCCCGCAGCTCGGCCCGCCGGGCCGCGTCGGCCCCGGCGAACTGCTTCGCGAAGCTCTTGCGCCGAGCCTGCGCCTCGTCCACCTCGAACTGCAGTTTGCGATTGTCCCGGTCGAGCTGCAGCAGTTCATCGACATCCAGATCAATGCCTTTGGCCGCGACCGCGTCTTTCACGGCCTGCGGATTCTCCCGGATAAAGCGCTTATCGAGCATGGAATCGCGTCAGCCTCTGATCGGTACCGCATTGTGCTTTGCGGTAACGCTACCAGCCGTCCGGCCCGCGCACCGGTCCGCTCCCGGCCCGGCGGGCACCCGCCCCGGCAGGCACCCGCCCCGGCAGGCACCATGCGGGGCGATCCGCCGCTCACCGGTTACGGTGCACAGACCACACCAGAACCAGACCACACCAGAACCAGCAGACCGCATCAGAAGCGAGGGAGGCCGGCGACGGTGGCCAGTGCAAAGGAGCGACGTCAACGCGAGCTCGCCGAGGCCCGGGCGGCCCGGCAGGCGCAGCGGCGCCGGCTCGCCCATCGCCGTCGTCAGCAGCGGCTCGCGATCGTCGCCGGATTCATCGCGATCGTCGTCGCGGCATCGACGATCGCCGCGATCCTGCTCACCGGCAAGGACGACCAGCCCGACGTGGCCGCCGCCGGTGCCGCGACGACACCCACCGCGACCGCACCCACCGCGACCGCACCCACCGCGACCGCACCCACACCATCGGCCGCCCCCCGTCAGACCAGCAGGGTCGGGCAGTGCACCTACACCTCCAACGGGGAGGCCCCGGCCCGCGGCGCCACCCTGCCGGCGGCCGCGGCCACCGTCGACACGTCCCCGGCGACAATGGTGATCATCACCGACGCCGGCACCATCACGGCCGCCTTGGACGCCCAGAAGGCACCATGCACGGTGCACGCCCTGCGCACGCTCGCCGACGCCAGGTACTTCGACGGCACCACGTGCCACCGCCAGACCGGGGGGGCCGACGCAGGCATCTCGGTCCTGCAGTGCGGCGATCCCACCGGAACCGGCAACGGCGGCCCGGGGTACGGGTACGCCAACGAGAACACCCAGGGCGTGACCTACGACCGAGGCGTGCTGGCGATGGCGCACAGCCAACTGCCGGACAGCAACGGCAGTCAGTTCTTCATCAACTACCAGAACCCGACCTCGCAGGGCGCGGCGGCGCTCGCCGGCAATTACACCGTCTTCGGGAAGATCACCAAGGGACTCGACGTGCTCGACAAGCTCACCGGGCCCGGCGTCGAGGGCGGCGGCTCCGATGGTGCCCCGGCGAGCAAGCCGAAGATTCTTTCGATCACGATCACCCAGGGCGGCTGACCCGCCGGTCAACCGGCCCAGCGGCGGATGGTGTCGATGCGGGCCTGGAGCTGCGCGGCGGTGGCCTGGCCGCTCGGCGGACCGCCACAGGTCCGGCGCAGCTCGGCGTGGATCATCCCGTGCGGTTTGCCCGTGCGGTGGAAGTGTGCGCCGACAAGCCGGTTCAGCTCCTTGCGCAGCTCGCCGATCACCTCGTGCACGGGCCGGGTGGCCGCCTCGACCGCCGGCTGCACGCCCTCGCGGGCCGGCGGGACGACCGGCGAATCCGCGGCACGGGCGGCGGCACGGCGCGTGGCGGCCTGCTGGGCGGCCTGCTGGGCGGCCTCCCGCTGGCGCAGCAGAACCGCGACCTGATCGGGCTCCAGCAGGCCCGGCAGGCCCAGGAAGTCCTCCTCCTCGATGGACCCGGGGGCCGCCGGGGTGCCGAACTCGCCGCCATCGAAGATCACTCGGTCGAGATGGGCCGAGGATCCCAACGCCGTGAACAAGGTGTCCGGCTTGTCGGGGATGTCCTTGCGCCGGTTGGCGTCCCGCAGCGCGTCGTCGTCGAAGGCGTCCGGATCGCGCGGGGACTTCTCCAGGGCGTGGTCCCGCTGGACCTCCATCTCGCCAGCCAGCGCCAGCAGGGACGGCACGCTCGGGAGGAAGACCGACGCCGTCTCCCCGCGACCGCGGCCCCGAACGAACCGCCCGACGGCCTGGGCGAAGAACAGCGGGGTTGACGCCGAGGTCGCATAGACCCCGACCGCCAGGCGAGGCACGTCCACGCCCTCACTGACCATCCGTACCGCCACCATCCACCGGTCGGCCGACCGGCGAAAGTCATCGATCTTGGTCGACGCGGTCGGGTCGTCGGAGAGGATCAGCACGGGCGAGGTGCCGGTGATCCGGGTGAGCAGCGCGGCGTAGGCGCGCGCGGCCGCGTGATCCGTGGCGATGACCAGCCCGCCCGCGTCGGGCATGCCGCCGGCCCGCACCTGGGACAGCCGGGTGTCGGCGGAGGCGAGCACCGCCGGCATCCAGTCCCCGCCCGGGTCGAGCGCGGTGCGCCACGCGGCGGCGGTCTGCTCGTTGGTGAGCGGCTCCCCGAGCCGGGCGCTCAGTTCCGCGCCGGCACTGGTCCGCCAGGTCATCTCGCCCGAGTAGGCGAGGAAGAGCACCGGGCGGACAACCCCGTCGCGCAGCGCCTCGGCATAGCCGTAGGAGGAGTCCGCGATGCTGCGCATCACCCCGTCGGGGCCCGGCAGGTAGGTGACGAAAGGGATCGGGTTGACGTCGGAGCGGAACGGAGTACCAGTCAGGGCGAGGCGACGCGCGGCCGGGGTGAACGCCTCCCGGATCGCCTCACCCCATGACAGCGCGTCGCCGGCGTGGTGGATCTCGTCCAGGACGATCAGGGTGCGACGCGCGGCGGTCCGGGCACGGTGCAGGGCCGGATGCGCCGCCACCTGGGCGTAGGTCACGGCGACACCGGTGTAGTCGGAGGATGTCGCCCCGGCCGAGTTGCGGAAGTCCGGATCGAGGTCGATACCAACCTCCGCCGCGGCCACGGCCCACTGGCGTTTGAGGTGCTCGGTGGGCGCGACGACGGTGATCCGACTGATCTCGCCGGCAGTGAGAAGGTCGGCGGCCACCTGCAGGGCGAAGGTCGTCTTCCCGGCGCCCGGGGTGGCGACCGCCATGAAGTCCCGGGCGCCCGACGACGACCGTGACCGGTAGATCTCCAGGGCCTCACGCTGCCACGCGCGCAGCGGTCGGGCTGGTGGAACGGGACGTCGTGGACGAGGGCTTCGGTCGAGGGGGCCGGCTCTCACGCCATCACACTCTAGAAGGCGGCACTCGGCGAAGACGCTGGCGGCCGCAGGCGCGTCGGGATGACCACACTTTTGCCGTGGATGGTCCCGAAGGGACCACGCCCGAGCATGACCGTCTTATCTCACAGAGGGTTAAGCTCCTGGAGTCAACCGATTGACTTCGGAGGCCCCGATGCAGCTCACGACCGGTCCTTCGGCAGTTCCCCGCGCACCGGTGGCCTCCGCGCCAACACCTGAGGTATCCGGTGGTGACAGGACGCCCACCACCCGCACACCCAACACCCGCACACCCAACACCCGGCTGCGACTGAGTCGGGAGGAACGGGGCTGGTCGCAGGAACGGCTCGCCACCGAGATCCGTCGGTTCTCCGTCATCCACGAGGGTCGCGAGGCCGGGGTGACCGGCAACATGATCTGCAAGTGGGAGAAGGGCGACAAGAAACCAAGCCTGCGTTATCAGCGGTTGTTGCGGGCGCTATTCGGCCGGTCGTCGGCGGAGCTCGGTTTCGTGGATGACGAAGCGCTTCCCGCCGCCGTCGGAGCACTGCGGGGCGGAACCGGTCAGGGTACGGCCGTCGCCGCGTCGATGAACCTTGAACAGGCGGCCTGCGAGACGGGCGCCGCGGGCACACTCGTACTTCACCCCGGCACCGACATGATCGACACGAACGGTATTCCCGTGGAACGTCGGGACTTTCTCCGGCTCTTCGCCGCGGCGGGCGGCGTCGCCGTCGTGCCCATGAACGGCGTCACGGACACCCCGCCCTGGGAGCGCCTCTCGGCGGCGCTGCGTCGCCGTAGCACGGTGACCCCGGAGCTCGTCAACGAGCTGGGCCAGCTCACCGCGGGGCTGTACGGCTTGGAGGAACGCGTTCCCGCCCGGATCCTGATACAGCGGGTCACCGGGCATCTGAGCAGGCTCAGTCAGCTGCTGGAGACCACGAGCCGGTCCCCGGTGCGCCGTGAGCTGACCTCCACCGCCGGGGAGACGGCGGCGCTCGCCGGATGGCTCTCGTTCGACATGAACGACCTGCCCGCGGCCGTCGCCTACTACCGGGTGGCCATCGAGGCCGCCCGCGAGGCCGATGACCACGCCCTGTGGGCCTGCGTACTCGGTTACGAGAGCTACCAGACCGCCAGCCGTGGCCGCCACGACCAGGCCTGCGCGCTGCTCGGTGAAGCCCAGCGGCGAGCCGCCACGGGCAGCACGGTGATGACCAGGGCCTGGCTGGCTGCCCGGGAGGCCGAGGAGCAGGCCGCTCGCGGCGAGGGCCGGGCGGCGCTGGCCGCCCTCGACCGTGCCCAGGATGCCTTCGACCGGGGTGAGAGCGACGGGGACCGGGTCTGGACGCAGTTCTTCGACCGGGGCCGGCTCGATGGCCTGAAGGTCACCACCTACACGCGGCTACGGCGACCCGCCGCGGCCTACGCCGCCGCCACCGAGGCACTGCGGGCGGCCGCTCCCGGTGCGACGAAGAAGCGGTCGTTGCTGATGAGCGACATCGCGGAGGTGCACATCCAGCGGCGGGAGATCGAGGCGGCCTGCCACTTCGCGGCCGAGTCCCTCGCGATCGTGCTCCAGACGGACTTCTCGCTGGGCCTGGCCCGTATCCGCCGCGCCCGGGAGCACCTGCGGCCCTGGCAGCACACCCAGGCCGTGCGCGAGTTCGACGAGCAGCTGCGGGCACTCACCTGACGGTGGGTGCCGTCTCGGCGCTGATCCAGCCCAGATAGTCGGCATGGCCAGCGACGATCGGCGTGGCAATGATCTCGGGATTTTCGTAGGGGTGGAGGACCACGAGCCGCTCATGTAGCTCATCGAATCGTTCGGTGGTCGTTTTCGCCAGACAGAGCCATTCCTCGGCCTGCTCGATCTGGCCCTTCCAGCGGTAGGTGCTGCTCATCGGTCCGATCACCTGGAAACAGGCGACCAGACGCGCCTCCACCAGGATCCTACCGATACGGTCAGCGCTTTCCCGGGAGTCGATACTCACGATGACCTGAAGGTGACCCACGCGCACTCCCATCTCTAAAACGATGGATACGCAAGATACCCTACATCGATCAGTGGCGGTAGCCGTTGAATTTACGGCGCCCGGGAGGATCGGACGTATTCTCCGCGTGACATTCCACCCGGATCCACCCGGAATGGGCGGTTCAGTCGCAAGCCGTTTACCGCCGGTTGATCGGGAGGGTACATTCCGGCGCGGAAAGGCCGCGCTGGGCGCAAGAGACAGCACCCCACGCCGACCGGGGAAGACCGGCCTGCTCCCGTAACCAGCCTGCTCCCGTAACCAGCCTGCTCCCGTAACCAGCCTGGTCTCACCCACCGGTTGGTCCTACCGCTGCCGCGGTCCCCCGCCCGGGTCGGTGCCACCGCCGCCCTGCGCTGGCTTCACCCGTCCCCGGCGGGCGCGCCGTGAGCCGACGACCCCTGGGTCTGGCACACGCGGTAGCAGTCGTAGACACCGCCGACGCCGCGCACCGCGCCGAGCACCTTGTCCAGTTGCTCCGGCCCGGTGACCTCGATCGTGAAACGCGCATGCGCGACCCGATCATCGGATGTGGTCGTCGAGGCCGCGCGGACGGACGCCGAGATCTCCGAGAGCACCTCGGTGATGTCCGCGAGTAGCCCGTAGCGGTCGAACGCCTCGACGGCGATCTCCGCGGGAAAAATCTGCGCCTGTGGTGCCGACCAGGTCGCCACCGCGACGCGCTCGCGGTCCGACCCCGCCTCGGTGGCGTTCATGCACTCCCGGCGGTGCAGAGACACGGTGCTGCCGTGCGTCGCGAAGCCGACGACCACGTCTCCGGGCAGCGGAAGGCAACATCGCGCCAGCCTCGCCGGCACCCGACCACCCACCCCGTCGTCTGCCACGGCCGCGAGGCTGGGCACCCCACGCCGGGCGATCGGACGGGTCGGCGACGGCAGGCCCGACGAGGCGCCGTCCGCGCCGCCGGCGGTCCGCGCCCCGCCGCCGCTCCCGGACCGGGTGGTCGTGACGCCCAGCTCGGCCGCCCCGGCCGCGGTGTCCCTGCGCTGCCGGGCCAGCCGGCGCCGGATACGTACCCGGGCCCGGGAGGTCCTGACGAAGTGCAACCAGTCCTCCGACGGTCCCGCGCCGGGGAGGTTGGAGGTCAGGATCTCGACGACGTCGCCGTTGCGCAGCCGGGTATGCAACGGGACGAGCCGACCGTTGACCCGGGCGCCGATCGCCCGGTGCCCGATGTCGGTGTGCACGGCGTAGGCGACGTCCACCGGGGAGGACCGGGCCGGCAGTGCGAGCATCCTGCCCTTGGGCGTGAACGCCAGCACCTCGTCGGCATCCAGGTCTGAGTACAGCGACTCGAGGAACTCGTCCGAGTCGACCTCCTCCTGCCAGTCCAGCAAGCTGTGCAACCAGGACAGGCCCTCCAGACGGGCGCCGTCCGCGCCGGGGCCGACCGGTCGGGCGACGATCCCGGTCTCGGCCAGCCGGTGCATCGACGGCGTCCTGATCTGGATGTCGAGGGAGCGGCCGGCGCCGTCGGTCACCGTCGTGTGCAGGGACTGGTACATGTTGAACTTCGGGGTAGCCACGAAGTCGCGCAGCCTGCCGGGCACCGGTCGCCACAGGGCGTGGATGACACCCAGCGCCGCGTAACAATCCGTCACCTCGTCGACGAGCACGAGGACGCGGACGAGGTCGGTGTAGTCCTGGACGGGCCGGTTGCGCTCCTGCGCCCGCTTGTAGATCGAGAACAGGTGGCTGACCCGGATGGAGACGGCGCCGTCGATGCGAGCCCCCGCGAGCCCGGCTCGCAACCGTGCCACCAGCGCCGCGACGGTTCCGGCCGCGCGCTCAGCGGCGGTGAACTCGTCCACCGTGGCGGCAATCCGGGCGTGCTCGGCGGGATGGAGCACGGCGAACGCCCGGTCCTCCAGCTCCCGCTTGATCACGCTGACGCCGAGCCGGTGGGCCAGCGGGGCCAGGACCTCAAGCGTGACCCGGGAGATCTTCACCTGTTTGGGAGGGGACATGAAGGCGAGCGTGCGCATGTTGTGCAGCCGATCAGCGATCTTGATGACCAGTACTCGGTAGTCCCGGGCCAGGGCCACGATCAGCTTGCGCAGCGTCTCGGCCTCCGCGGCCTCCCCGAACCGCATCTTGTCCAGCTTGGTGACACCGTCGACGAGGTTGGCCACCTCCGCGCCGAACTCCTGGGTGACGGAGTCGAGGGTGTACCCGGTGTCCTCGACCGTGTCATGCAGCAGGGCAGCGATCAGGGTAGTCGTGTCCACCCCCAGCTCCGCGAGGACCTCGGTGACGGCGAGGGGATGGCTGATGTACGGATCCCCGCTGCGCCGCATCTGACCGGCGTGCAGCCGCTCGGCGACGCCGTAGGCGTGCACCAGCAGGCCGATGTCGGCGCGCGGATGATAGTCGCGATGCGCCTCGACGATGTCACGCAGCTCCGGCGGCACCTGGGACATCCGCGGTGTCGCCATCCGCCTGGCCAGGTGGGCGAGACGCACGCTCGCCTGCCGGGCCGCCGACAGGGCCCGGGAGGCCTCGTCGGCACCGCCGTCGGCCCGGGACAGCGCGGGGGTCAGACCGCCGCCGGCCGGCAGACCCGCACCCACGGTCTCAGCATCCACGGCGCCCCCCTGATTCGACCCGTTAGACCTGTACGCCCGAGGTAACGCGGAAACAGCCGTATACGCCCTCGATGGCACGCACCGCACTCAGGATGTGCCCGAGATGCTTGGCGTCTCCCATCTCGAACGTGAAGCGGCTGACCGCCACCTGATCCCGCGTGGTGGCCACCGACGCCGACAGGATGTTCACGTGCCGGTCGGACAGTACCCGGGTGACATCCGAAAGTAGTTTGGTACGGTCCATCGCCTCGACCTGGATCACGACGAGGAACACCGAGCCCGACGACGGCGCCCACTCGACCTGGATCATGCGGTCGTGCGGCCCGCCGCGCAGCCCCGACAGGTTGGAGCAGTCCGTCCGGTGGACCGACACGCCCTTGCCCCGGGTGACGAAACCGGCGATCTCGTCGCCGGGCATGGGGGTGCAGCAGCGGGCGAGCTTCGTCCACACGTCGGGAGCACCGGTGACGAGCACCCCCGCCTCCCCGGTCGAGCGACGCAGCGTGCGGATCGGCAGCTCGGTCTCACCCGCGTCCTCCTCGGCCCCCTCCGGACCGCCGAGGGCCACGAGCAGCCGCGAGACCACCAACTGGGCGCTGACGTGGTTCTCCCCCACGGCCGCGTAGAGGGCGGCCACGTCGGCGTAGCGCAGGTCCTTGGCCAGGTTCAACAGCGCGTCCCCGCTCATCAGGCGGGACAGCGGCAGGCCGTGGCGGCGCATCGCGCGGCCGATCGCGTCGCGGCCGGCGACGATCGCGTCCTCCCGGCGCCCACGAGCGTGCCACTGGCGGATCTTCGTCCTGGCCCGCGACGAACGGACGAACATCAACCAGTCCTCGCTCGGGCCGGCCGAATGGGCCCGCGAGGTGAAGATCTCGACCGCGTCGCCGTTGTCCAGCGGGGTGTCCAGGGCCGCGAGACGGCCGTTGATCCGGGCCCCGACGCACTGGTGGCCGATGTCGGTGTGCACCGCGTAAGCGAAGTCCACCGAGGTCGACCCGGCAGGCAGCGGGATGACGTCGCCCTTGGGGGTGAAGACGAAAACCTCGTCGGTCTCGGCGGCGAACCGCAGGCTGTCGAGGAACTCTCCCGGGTCCGCGGTCTCCCGCTGCCAGTCGAGCACCTGACGCAGCCAGGTCATGAGGTCCGCATCGGGTCCGCCCTTGCGCCGACCGGCCCGCCCGCCCTCCGGGGTCCCCGCCGAGGGCCGGGCCGCAACCCCGTCCTCCTTGTACTTCCAGTGCGCGGCAATGCCGTACTCGGCCCGGTTGTGCATCGCGTGCGTGCGGATCTGCAGCTCGACCGGTTTGCCCTCGGGACCGATGACCGTCGTGTGCAACGACTGGTACATGTTGAACTTGGGCATCGCGATGTAGTCCTTGAACCGGCCGGGAATCGGCTTCCAGGTCGCGTGCACGGTACCCAGCGTGGCATAGCAGTCCCGGACCGAGTCGACCAGGACGCGGATGCCGACCAGATCGTAGATGTCGTCGAAGGAACGGCCGCGCACCACCATCTTCTGGTAGATCGAGTAATAGTGCTTCGGCCGCCCGGAGACGACCGCCTTGATCCGCGCGTCCCGCAGGCCGACCTGCACCTGCCCGATCACCTCGGCCAGATAGACGTCCCGGCTCGGGGCCCGGTCAGCGACCAGCCGGACGATCTCGTCGTACCGTTTCGGATACAACGCGGCGAACGAGAGGTCCTCCAGCTCCCACTTCAACGAGTTCATGCCGAGCCGGTGGGCGAGCGGGGCGTAGACCTCGAGCGTCTCCCGAGCCTTGCGTTCCTGCTTGTGCTCGGGCAGAAAGCGCAGGGTACGCATGTTGTGCAGGCGGTCGGCGAGCTTGACCACCAGCGCGCGTGGGTCGCGGGCCATCGCGACGACCATCCGGCGGATGGTCTCCGCCTGGGCCGCCTCGCCGACCTTGACCCGGTTGAGCTTGCTGACCGCGTCGACGATGAGCGCGATATGGTCACCGAAGGTGTCCCGGATTGCATCGACGGTAAGCGTCGTCTCCTCGAGGGTGTCGTGCAGCAACGCTGCGGACAGCGTCGCGGTGTCCATCCCCAGATCGGCGAGGATGCTCGCGACCGCGATCGGATGAGTGATGTACGGGTGGCCGGAGAAGCGCACCTGGCCGGCGTGCGCGGCGTCGGCGACCTCGAACGCCTGCTGCACCTGGGCGATGTCGGCGCGCGGGTGGTTCGCGAGCAGCCCACGCAGCACCGGGTCGAGAGCCGAGGGAGGCGTCGCCCGGTGCGTCGCAAGGCGGGAGAGCCGACCGCGCACCCGACGCGGCAGCGGCGGCGACTCGTGCCCCAACCGGGGGACGACCGGGGAACCGTCCTCGGGACGCCGTCCCATGCCGACCGCGGTGACCAGCTCGGACCCCCCCGGGGATCCAGCCGGTGGCTCCTGCCCGCGGACGTCGCCACCATCCGCAGCCGGCGGCTGTGCCGGCCCGTGGGCTGCCGGCCCGTGGGCTGCCGGCCCGTGGGCTGCCGACTCACGCGCCACCGATCCGGCGGTGGCCCGCGCGGCATCGCCCACCGGCCGGGGCTCCCGGAAGGGAGTGACGGCGGGCGGCGAAACTCCGGTGGTCACCGGCGCTGCCTCGGGCACGGACCGCTCCTGCGTAAGGACTAGACACCGAGCCTAACGCCGCACTGGTCAGAAGCCTTCCGCGGACCTCGCCCGGGCGAGGTCAAATCGTCAGAAGGGAGACGACATCGAGCGGCGCGACCCGATCACGGCCCGGTAGGAAGGACAGCTCCATGAGGACCGCCAGCCCCACGACCTCCCCGCCGCCAGCCGCGAGCAGGCTGTGTGCGGCGGCCGCGGTGCCACCGGTGGCCAACACGTCGTCAACGAGCAGGACCCGGTCGCCGTCGTGCACCGCGTCAGCGTGGATCTCGATCGTGGCGGCGCCGTACTCCAGGTCGTAGGAGGCGCTTCGGGTCGGCCCCGGCAGCTTGCCCTGCTTGCGGATCGGCACGAGGCCGGTGCCCAGCCGGTCCGCGACCGGCGCGGCTAGCAGGAAGCCCCGCGCCTCGATGCCGGCGATCGTGGTGGCCCCCAGCTCCCGGGCCGCGTCCGCCAGCGCACCGATGACCACCCCGAAGGCGGTCGGCGTCGCGAGCAGCGGGGTGATGTCCTTGAACACGACCCCTGGCTGCGGCCAGTCGGGAATGTCGCGGATGTGGCCACGTAGGACCTCGGCGACCGCGTCGTGCGCGGCGGACCGCTGCGGTGCGTCGTCGATGCTCGTCATCGTGCCGCTTCTCCCACCTTCAGGGTCGTCTGGACTTCAGGGTCGCCCGGACATTAAGATCGTCCGGAGATCCGCCGCCACCCGATCGGAGCCCCGCCCAGATCCGCGCGGCCGGCGACCTGGCTCACCGGCGTTTCTTACCGCTCGGCCGTCCGCGCCGGCCGGGTTTGCGCCCCGCGGCGCGCCGGGCGGGGGGCGCGCCCGACGGTCGTCGGGCGGCACCGCCCAGGTTCGCCCCGGCCGGAACCGGTTCACGCGCACCGGAGACGGGAGCGTCCTCACCCCAGCCGGCCGGATCGACCGCCGCGTCGGCGGGAACAGCCGTGCCCGGCACACCCGCGGCGGCCCGGACCCGCCTGGCGCGCTCACGGGCGACCCGCGCATCCAGCGCCCGCACGGCGGGGTCGCCGCGCTTGAGGTCGACGAGCAGCGGCGTGGCAAAGAACAGGGAGGAGTATGTACCGGAGGCGATACCGACGAACTGGGCGAGCGCGAGGTCCTTCAGCGTGCCGGCACCGAGCAGACCGGCGCCGACGAAGAGGAGGGATGCGACCGGGATGAGGGCGATGAGGGAGGTGTTCAGCGAACGCACCAACGTCTCGTTGAGCGCGTCGTTCGTCGCCTCCGCGTAGGTCCGCCGCGTCGACGTGCCCATGCCCGCGGTGTTCTCCCGCACCCGGTCGAACACCACCACCGTGTCGTACAGGGAGAATCCGAGGATCGTCAGCACGGCGATGACCGTCGACGGCGTCACCTCGAAACCTACCAGCGAGTAGACACCCATGGTGACGACGAGGTCGTGAACGAGAGCGGCCATCGCCGCGAGCGCCATCCTCCACTCGAACCGTACCGAGAGGTAGATCACAACGAGCACGAGGAAGACGGCCAGGCCCTGGAGGGCCTTGTTCGTGATCGTCGATCCCCAGGACGAGCCGACGGTCGACACGGCGATGTCGCGGTCCGGGTTCGACACCGAGAAGCGCTTGGCCAACGCGCCGGTCAGCTCACGGGTCTGGGCGTCGGAGAGGGTCGGCGTCTGGATCCGGAACTGGTGGGAGGTCTCCAGTTGCTGGACCACACTGTCCGCCGGATCGAGCCCGATGCCGGACAGCGTGTCCTCGACCTGCGCGACGGTACCGCCACCGCTGGGTAGCTGGAAGACCGCGCCACCGGAGAACTCGATACCGAAGGTGAAGCCACGGAAGATCATGCTGATGATGCAGACGGCGACCACGACGCCGGAGACAGCGTACCAGGCCTTGCGCCGGCCGACGAAGTCGACGTTGAAGTCGCTGCGGTAGATCCGCCCGACCAGTGCCATCTCAGCTCTCCCGCCTCTGCCCGGCCGGCGCCGGCCGCTTGGCCAGTCGCGCCCGGGTGGAAGCGGCCTGCGCCACGCCACCGCCACGCCCGCCGAGGGTCTTCGGACTCAGGCCCGAGTACCGGCTGACCGAGAACAGTCTGCGCCGCACCAGCAACGTCACCAACGGCCGGGTGAAGATAAACATGATCACGACATCGCTCAACGTCGACAGCCCGAGCGTAAAGGCGAAGCCGCGCACCGAGCCGATCGACAGGATGTAGAGGACCGCGGCGGCCAGGAAGGAAACCGTGTCCGCGGAGAGCATCGTGCGCCGCGCGGCGGGCCAGGCACGATCCGTGGCCGCCCGGACCGTGCGACCGGCCCGAACCTCGTCTTTGATCCGTTCGAAGTAGACCACGAACGAGTCCGCCGTGACACCGATCGACACGATCAGGCCGGCGATGCCGGCCAGGGTCAGCGTGAACCCGATCGCCACGCCGAGCAGCACCACCGAGGCGTAGATCAGCAGACCGCTGACGGCGAGGGAGATGATCACGACCATGCCCAGCGCCCGGTAGTACAGGAAGGAGTAGGCGATGACGAGAACGAGTCCGATGGCGCCGGCGAGCAGTCCGCCGTGCAGCGAGTCACGACCGAGGGTCGGCGAGATGGACTCGGCCTGGGAGCGCTCGAAGGCCAGGGGAAGGGCACCGTAGCGCAGCACGTTGGCGAGGTCCTCGGCGTCGGACTGGCTGAAGCCGCCGGAGATCTGGGCCGATCCGGGGATACGCTCGTTGGTCTGCGGCGCGGACTGCACCACCCCGTCGAGCACGATCGCAACCTGCTTGCCGATCGTGCTCTCGGTCAGCTTGGTGAACTTGTTCTGGCCCGGACCAGTGAACTCGACGTTCACGACCCACTGCCCGGTGGTGATGCCCGTGGTCCCGCCGCCGCCCTGCAGGCCCGCGGAGGCGGTCTTCACATCCGTCCCGACCACCGTGGCCGGCTTGAGCAGGTACTTCGTCGTCCCGGTCCGGTCACAGGCGGCGGTCCAGTCCTGCGGGCGGTCGGTGCTGACCGAGGCTTTGCGGACGTCGGCCGCTGCGCACGTCAGCGACTCGTAGCGAGCGAACACGTCAGCAGGCGGGCTGTCCCCGGTCGACCCGGTCGCCGCCGGCGCGGGGGCGGGGGCCGGGGCCGGAGAAGCCGAGGCCACCGGAGAAGCCGAGGCCACCGGAGAAGCCGAGGCCGCGCCCACCGCGGGTGTGCCCGCGGCGGCCAGCGACACCGGCTGGGCGATCAGGCCGCGGCCCGTGCCGTCACCGAGTGCGGCCGGTTTGCTCGACGCGGCGGGTGCCGGGGATGACGGCGCGATGCTCGGCGTGCTCTGGCCGGCCGTCGGGGCCGGCTGGCCCGTCGCACCCGGCGTGGATGCGGAGGCCGCACCAGTGGGGGTGGGCACCGGGGTGGCCTGGCCGGACGTGACGACCTCACGGAAACGCAGTTCAGCGGTCTGCCCGACCAGATCCACGACGTCGTTGCGGCCGCGGCCGGGCACCGAGATCTCGATCTGGTTGCCGGTACGATGAACCTCGGACTCGGCGACGCCCAAGCCGTCAACGCGCTGCCGGATGATGTCGACGGCCTGGTTGACGGCACCACTGTCGACGTTGTTTCCCTGCGTGGCACGAGGCGTGAGGATGACGCTCGTCCCGCCCTGCAGGTCGAGCCCGAGCCGGGGCTTCCAGTTTCCGGTAGCGGCCATGAGGCCGTAGAGGACGACGATCAGACCGCCGAGGATCCCCAGCCGGGTCCAGACGGAGATCCCCCTGGGTACCCGTGCCGAGCCGCGTGCCACCTGCGAGTCCCTTCCTCACGCGCCGGTGTGCCGGCGCTCGTTCGTCTCGCCGCTGCCCGGACCGGCGGTGCCCAAAGTATCCGAACGAATGTCACCGAGGGTGCGTTCCGCTCCCCGAACGGTAGTGCTCGGCCAGGTGACCGGCGATCACAGCTCCTTGCCGGGCGGGTGTGTCGTTTCACCGCCCGTGCCACCGTCCCCACCGGGGAGGCCACCGCCGGGATGCGACGCCTCGGCGCCACCGGGGCCGTCGGAACCGTCGTCGTGCGACCGCGGTTCCCCGGAGGACTCCCCGCCGTCCCCGGCTCCGTCGGGCGTACTGATCACCCGAGCGACCGCGCTGCGCGAGAAGCGGCAGACGACATCGGGCGCAACCTCCAGCAGGAGGTCGCCGTCCTCCATCTCGACGACCGTGGCGTAGAGACCAGCGGTGGTCATCACCAGGGTACCGGGAACGATCCGCGATATCTGCTGCTGTTGCGCCCTGGCGCGGCGCCGCTGCATCGAGAAGAAGTAGACGATCACCAGGATGAGGATCAGCGGGAACAGAAGCCCGCTGATCGAACTGCCCCCGTCCTTGCCGGCCGCCACCGAAGCTGCCACGAGTACGTGCACGTCCTGCCCTCCTGATGTGTTGCGGCGATCGTACGTATCGATCGGATGCCTGTGGTGGGCAGGGCGGTTGTGCCCGGCACTCAGGACCTCCTCCGGCCGGAATGGCCGATGCTACGGGGACGACTCACCCCGGACGGACTAATCACCTTCAGTGACTACTCCCCGGCCGACCGACCCTCTCACAGTCATTCTCCCTCGGTGAACAGCGAGACCTGGGTACGACCGAGCGGATCGGTGACGGGGTCCAGACCGAGGTGCTCGAAGGCGGCGGGGGTGGCCATCCGGCCCCGGGCGGTACGGATCAGCAGGCCGGCACGCAGCAGGAACGGCTCGGCCACGTCCTCCACCGTCTCCGGTTCCTCCCCGACCGACACGGCGAGCGTGGTGAGCCCGACCGGACCGCCGCCGAACCGGGTGACCAGCGCCTCCAGCACGGCCCGGTCGAGACGGTCCAGTCCGAGCCCGTCGACGTCGTAGATCCGCAGCGCCGCCTGGGCGATCTCGCGGGTGACCACTCCGTCGGCCCGCACCTCCGCGTAGTCGCGCACCCGGCGCAGCAACCGGTTGGCGATGCGGGGCGTACCACGCGACCGGCCAGCGACCTCGGCGGCTCCCTCGGCGGTGAGGGTGACCCCCAGCAGGCCGGCCGAGCGAGTCAGCACCCGGGCGAGCTCGCCGGCGTCGTAGAAGTCCAGATGGGCGGTGAACCCGAACCGATCCCGCAGCGGGCCGGTCAGCAGGCCCGACCGGGTGGTAGCCCCGACCAGCGTGAATGGCGACACGTCGAGGGGGATCGCGGTCGCGCCCGGGCCCTTGCCCAGGATGACGTCAACCCGGAAGTCCTCCATCGCGGCGTAGAGCAGTTCCTCGGCTGGCCGGGCGATCCGGTGAATCTCGTCGAGGAACAGGACCTCTCCCGGGGAGAGGGCAGTGAGGATCGCGACGAGATCCCCGGCGCGTTCGATCGCCGGCCCACTGGTCATCCGCAACGGAACCTCGAGCTCCTGCGCCATGATCATCGCGAGGCTGGTCTTGCCCAGACCGGGCGGGCCCGACAGCAGGACGTGGTCCGGCGGGCGACCACGCGCCCGCGCCCCCTCAAGCATGATTGTGAGCTGCTCGCGCACCTTACGCTGGCCGACGAACTCGGCCAGGGTGCGCGGACGCAGCCCGGCCTCGAAGGCGCGCTCCTCGGGACTCGCCGCGGCGGACACCAGGCCGTCGTCACTCATGTCCCACCTCCGCGTACCCCCGCTCCCGACGTACCCC